>JAEYVS010000100.1 GCA_023429265.1 Bacteroidota bacterium
CGATCTGTTAACCACTTCGTGGTTATGATTTTGCCTCCGGATGTATGGAGATTAGTTTCCCCCAGGGGAATGTCGTTTAAAAGTAAAACGGCGAGGTCGCGTGACCTCGCCTGCGGATTAGTTGAGAAAAGGCGGAGCGTTCCCAAATCGGAATTTGGGAACGAGGGATGATGAAAGCCAAGCTCTTGTATCCCTTGAACCACGAGCTAAAGCTCGTGGCAATTCAATCACATCGAAAGTAGCGTAACAAATAAAAAAAGCGGGTGTTTGCCCGCTTTTTGAACTTGGATAAAAATTTAAAATTATTTTATCAATAACCCCGCCTTGCGGGATTGCTTACAATTAATTTTATTTGACGAGTAACATTCTTTTGGTTTCGGTGAAACTGTTTGTTCTGAGTGTATAGAAGTACACGCCACTCGCTGCGATTTTTCCTGAGTTGTCTCTTCCGTCCCATTGACGCTCATAGCTGCCCGGCTGTTGTGTAGTGCTGACCAGGCTCTTTATTTCCTTACCCAGTGTATTATAGATCACCAGTTCCACGGAGCTCATAGAAGGAAGTGAGTATCTGATAGTTGTCGATGGATTGAATGGGTTTGGATAGTTTTGCTCAAGCGAAAACTGCGCCGGGATCACATTAGGATCATTTCCTATTCCCGTTACTGCCATATTAAATCTGTAAATGACACCGTCATTACCGCACATATACAGCTCCTTATTCTGATCCTCTCCGAATGAAAGCACATCCGCAAGAGTCAATAGAATGGACTCCTCAGTTACCGTACCATTGTTATAGTAGAGTTTTCTGAGTCTTCCACTGCAATAATCTGAATAGAGGTAGCGTCCCACGAGTTCGGGTCGCCTGGTTCCTCTATATACATACCCTCCGGTTACCGAGCAGTCGGGGCTATTGCTGCCATACACAGAAATCGGAAATGTGTAATTTCCCTGGGGTCCGCAGCCCGCAGTATTGTAAGGGTTATTTCCTTCGTAACATCTCCATCCATAATTCTTTCCATTTTCGATTATGTCTATTTCTTCCCAGCTACCCTGTCCCACATCTCCTGCATAAATATGACCTGTAACGTGGTCCTGCGACATTCTCCAGGGGTTGCGCATACCAATGGCAAAAATCTCCTTTGCACCTGCGCCTGTATCTGCATAAATATTGGTAGGCGGTATTCCGTAATTATTTGGAGCGACTATTGTATCAATATCTATTCTTAATACTTTACCCAGAACGTTAGTTATGGTTTGAGCCCTATTCCCAGGATCGCCGCTGCTACCTCCGTCACCCGTTCCGATATATAAATAATTATCGAGTCCAAAGAAAATCATTCCACCATTATGATTAGTGAAGGGTTGAGGAATTTCCATAATAATGAACTCGCTCAGTGAATCAGCTTTATTAGGATTGCCGGGCATCACACTGAAACGCGAGATAACCGTCCTCAGCGGGCTCGGAGCCGTATAATTAACATAAAAGTATCCGTTATTAGCATAGTCAGGATGAAAAGCGAGTCCGAGGAGACCTCTTTCATCTCCGCCGCTTCCCGTAACTATTTTATTTGAAATGTTTAAAAACGTCTGCCTGCCGGTAGCAGTAGAGTCATTCGGAAACACAAGTATCAGTCCGTTCTTTTGCGCGACAAAGATCCTGTTAGTGGCATCCCCGGCGTGAGTCAAAAAGATAGGCTGCGTAAAATTAGACATACCCGGAAAAGCGTTCTGCACAGCGAGCGGCTGCGCGTATGAATTTGTAAATATTCCCCCCATCATCAAACAAAACAATAGGTAATAAATTTTTTTCATTCTAAGAAATCTCCTGTTTATCGGGGGTATGACCCCGTATTATTATTCTATTAACAAAGTTATATAATATAAAGCAAAATCAAATACAAAAAGATTCCTCAATTCAGGCAAAATTAGATACAAATGTAAACAAAATACGTCCCGGGAGCATCTAAGTTTCGGAGGAAAGTATGCAGATCAAAAAAACCGGCATCTTATACACCACGAATTACAAAGTTCGGATTTTATAACTTAATCACCTAAATACCGTAAATGCAGTGAGAAAAAACTATTAATTTAAAAATTCATTTTGTATATTCAAACTGTTTAAACAAAAGAGTCAAATGGGTAAATCAAAATTTTTCTTCATTTTTGCCTTATTAATCACCTTCCTAAGTTTTCAAAGCTGTTCAACCAAGAAAAAGAAAGAGTTTAATACACAACCTGTAAGTGTAAAGACGGTTGAAACTCCTCCGGGGGCAGATCCTAATGTACCTGCTGATCAGGGCGGCGAAGGATTTACCGGAGAGGGATGGATAACTAACGATAAAATCAACAGCATAGGAAATCCTGAAGCCGTAAAGGGCGGAAGTATCGTACTTTCAATCCCTGATTTTCCGGCTACATTGAGAATGGTTGGAAAAGACGCAAACTCATACTGGAATTACCTGCTCTATTATCAGCTGGGATATGAAGGACTTGTAGGGATGGATCCCGTGACCACAGAATACATTCCTGAACTCGCCACACACTGGTGGATATCAGAAGACAAGAAACAGTTTAAATTCAGAATAAACCCTGACGCTCGCTGGGCTGACGGAATGCCCGTAGTCGCAGAGGATGTAATCGCGACCTGGAAACTCCAGGTAGATCCCGGGATTCTCTCACCATACAGCAATATATTATTCGGGTCATACGAGGAGCCTGTCGCGGAAAGCAAATACATAGTATCCGTAAAGACAAAAGAGCTTAACTGGAGACAGTTCTTATATTTCGGAGCATCGATGAGGATAATGCCGGCGCACGTAATAGGCGGATTGTCAGGCAAAGATTACCTTGAGAAATTTCAATTCGGATATGTACCGGGCAGCGGTCCATACCTGGTAAATCCCGACGAAGTAAAGAAAGGTCAATCAATAATCGTAAGAAGAAGAAGCGATTACTGGGCAGAGAAGGAACCCCAGAATGTAGGGAAGTTTAATTTCGATTACATGAGATTTGATATTGTGCAGGATTCGAGATTAGAGTTTGAGAAATTTAAGAAAGGCGATCTCGACCTTGTAGAGCTGACCAGTGTAACTAAAGTACAAAACTGGCAGGACCTCGATAATAATGAAGAATTTAAGAGAGGTTTGATCCTCAAGAGAGACGTTTATAATAAGATGCCAAGCGGAGTAAGAGGAATATGCTTTAACATGAGAAAAGCGCCATTTGATGACATCAGGGTCAGAAAAGCATTCTCGCATTTATTTGACAGGGAAAAGATCGTAAATAAGCTATACCACGGGCTGCCTGCACTGGAAGATTCATACTGGGATAACAGCGTTTACGCAAATCCCGATAACCCCAAAGTCAGGTACGACTTTAATGAAGCAGTAAGATTACTGGCTGAAGCAGGGTGGTCTCAAAAGAACAATGACGGATACTTAGTAAAAGACGGCAGGATCTTTGAGGTAGAGCTTCCTTATGGAACAGCTGAGCTTGAGCGTTTTCTAACAATCTACCAGGAAGACTGTAAAAAAGCCGGTATTAAGCTAAACCTCAGACAGGTGGACGGTTCAACAGCCTTCCAGCTTGGCAATGAGAGAAATTTTGACATGATAGTGGCAGCGTGGGGCGGATTGCAATTTCCGAATCCTGAGAGCAGCTTCGGACCGGGAACAGCCGACCAGCCAAATACAACGAACTGGCCGGGTGTAAAGAATGACAGGATAGACCAGCTATGCGCAGAATATAACATAACATTTGATCAGCAAAGAAGAATAGAGATCATCCGTGAGATAGACGGCATACTTGCAAATCTACATCCTTATGCCTTATCCTGGTATTACCCATCCAGCAGATTAGCATTTTACAATAAATTCGGATTCCCTGAGGGAATATTGTCCAAGTTTGATGACCCGACGGACGCGATCCCTGTATACTGGTACAACGATCCTGAAAAGGAAGCTGAATTTGACGAAGCAAAAGCAAATACGGCAATTAACCTTCCTCAGGGTGAAATAGAGGTAAGGTACTGGGACAATGAAAGTGCCGGATTAAAAGAATAAATTTAACAGAATTTAAAATTTATCTCCAATGAAATTAACAAGAATATTATTTTCTTCAGTCAGCATAATTTTGATCTCCGTATTCGTAATCGGCTGCGGGCAATCAAATAAGAAAAGAGTAATGAATACCGAACCTGTTTCGGTAAAACAATTTGATACTCCTCCGGGAGCAGATCCTAATGTACCTGCTGATCAGGGCGGCGATGGATTTACCGGTGAAGGATGGCAGACATACGCGGATTACAACATAATGGGTGATCCTGAAGCCGTAAAAGGCGGTGTGCTTAATATGTCCATCCCTGATTTCCCGTCGACACTCAGAAACATCGGGAAAGATGAGAATTCATACTTCAATAGAATGGCTGAGAAGATGATATTCGAAAGTTTACTTGGAGCGGATCCGGTTAATGAAGAATATACTCCAAGACTTGCAACTCACTGGTGGATTTCAGAAGATAAGAAGGAATTCAAATTCAGAATAGATCCTGATGCAAGATGGGCAGACGGAAAGCCTGTAGTAGCAGAAGATGTAGTGGCAACCTGGAAACTGCGTGTAGATCCGGGTATCTTAGAGCCTTATTCCACGATATTGTACGGCACATATGAAGAGCCCGTAGCAGAAAGCAAATACATTGTATCTGTTAAGACAAAAGAATTAAACTGGAGACAGTTTTTATATTTTGCGGGAATGTCGATATTCCCGGCGCACGTGATTAACGGGATGTCAGGCAAGGACTTCATAGAGAAATTCCAATTTGAACCGATAAACGGAACCGGAGCATACATCATTGCAAAGGATGACATAAAGAAAGGTCAGTCAATTGCGCTGAGAAGAAGAAGCGACTACTGGGCAGAAGAAAAAAGATTCAACACGGGATTAAACAACTTTGATGTTGTAAGATTTGATGTAAACTCAGATGACGCACTTGAATTCGAGAAATTCAAGAAGGGTGATCTCGATGTAATAAATGTACGTAAAGCTCAGAGATGGGTGGAACAGTTCAATTTCCCTGAGTATGAAAGAGGACTCATACAAAAATCGATGGTATATAATGAGCAGCCAACCGGACCGGGGGGTATTTGTTTTAACATGAGAAAACCATTCTTTAGCGACGTCAGGATGAGAAGGGCTTTTGCTATGCTTTACAACAGAGAGCTCTTTAACGAGAAGCTTTTCTTTAATTCGTATGAAATGATGTATTCATACTATCCGGGCAGTATTTATGAAAGCCCTGATGCTCCAAAAGTTACTTTTAATCTTGACGGAGCAGTAGCCCTCCTTGAAGAAATGGGATGGACTCAAAAAAACGACCAAGGATACAGAGTTAAAGACGGCAGGCAGCTGGAGATAGAGCTTATTTTCGGAAGCCCAACCCAGGAAAGATACCTTACCATATACCAGGAAGACTGTAAAAAGGCAGGGATTAAATTAAATCTCAGATTAGTAGACGGTACAACAGCATTCCAGCTTGGTAATGAAAGAAATTTTGACATGATAACGATAAACTGGGGCGGACTCAGAATACCAAACCCTGAAAGTTCACTCAGGTCTAATACTGCCGATGAGCCAAACACAACCAACTGGCCCGGCATCAAGGATCCCCGAATCGACCAGCTGTGCGATCAATACAACCTTGCATTTGACAGGGATGAAAGAATCCGCCTGGTAAGAGAAATCGACAAAATCGCAACAGAACAATATGGATATGCCTTTGCGTGGTATGCTCCATACACGAGACTTGCATATCAGAATAAGTTTGGATTCCCAAAATACATGCTGCCGAGGACAGAAGGAAATCTTGATTCGGATCACCTTGCAATTCCGATACTCTGGTATATGGATCCCGATAAACTGGAAAAATTTGACCAGGCAAAAGGCGACAAAAACATAACAATGGAAAAGGGTCCTGAAGAAGTAAAATACTGGTCAAAAGTCAAAGTACAGGAAGATTCCGGCACAGATGTGTCAATCACCCCGGAGAATATCCCTGATATGGACAATTAAGTAAAAATTGTAAAGCCGAATAAACATGACAGGTTATTTTTTAAGGAGATTTCTCCTGATAATACCTACATTTCTGGGTATTACGTTGATCACATTTATCATTCTTCAGCTTGTACCGGGCGGTCCACTCGAAATGGAACTAATGAAGCTCAGGGGAATGGGCGGACAGGGCGGTGAAGTAGGCGGACCTTCAGGTCAGAATGTTACCGTAACAATCCCTGAGACAGCTCTTGAAGAGATGAAGAAATTTTACGGATTTGACGAACCAAACTATTTGATCCGTTATGGGAAGTGGCTTGGAAACCTCGCCCAGTTCAATCTCGGTAACTCATACGTCTATGCGGAGCCTGTTATGGATGTAATTGTATCCCGTTTTCCCATCTCGCTGTATTTTGGTACAATCAGCTTCTTCCTTACGTATTTAATATGTGTTCCCCTTGGAGTAGCCAAAGCTGTTAAAAACGGAGCACCGTTTGATTTCATATCATCGGTGATAGTTTTTGCAGGTTATGCCATGCCCGGATTTGCATTCGGAGGATTGATGCTCATATTATTTGGGGGTGGAAGCTTCTGGGATGTCTTCCCACTTGGCGGATTCAAATCAGTCGATTTTGAGTATATGACATTCCCGGAACAAGTCTGGGACATAGCACATCATACATTTTTACCTGTATTATCTTATATGCTTGGAAGCTTTGCTACATTAACCATACTGACAAAGAATTCTGTCATAGAAAATCTAAGCCAGGATTATGTAAAGACAGCGTTTGCAAAAGGTCTTTCCGAAAGACGGGTAATTTACATGCACGTATTGAGAAATTCCTTGATTCCGATAGCAACAGGACTTGGCCACGCAATTTCATTGGTACTTGCAGGAAGTTTTCTTATCGAAAAAGTTTTTAACATAGATGGAATGGGACTTTTAGGTTATCAATCCATAATACAGAGGGATTACCCGGTTGTAATGGGTATCCTCGTAATATCAAGTTTGCTTCTGTTAATTGGGAATATATTATCCGACATATTATATGCGGTAATAGATCCCCGAATCAGATTCAAATAACTAAACAAGAACTACAAAATATATGGCAGACGATCCGGATAAAAACAATCCTGACGATAAATTACCCGAGCACGATCCTTCAGAGGATAAGACGGTTCCCATAGCTCAATCGCCAAGCGACGCAGCTTTAATGGACGTAAGAGGGGCAGAAGAGAAGAAGAACACAGACGTGTCTGTTTCCATTCTCAGGAAAAGGTGGAAGAAATTTAAGACCATTAAGCGCGGTTATTATTCTTTTTTAATAATCCTTATCGCTTATCTGATTTCATTTGCGCTTCCGCTGCTTGTAAACAGCAATGCACTGATAGTCAGCTATGAGGGACAGCTTTACTTCCCGGTGTTTAACTTTTATCCTTCCGAACAATTCGGACAGGTTGGAGTACCCGGTGAAGCTGATTACAGGCTCCTCAACAGGACCTGGGACGAACAGGAAACGGATAACTGGGTCTTGATGCCCCTTTATCCATATGGACCGAATGAAAACCTGCTGGACGAGATAGAAGGCACTCCCCCGACCGAACCGGACTGGACACACCTGTGCGGTACGGACAATAGAGGAAGAGATGTATTCGCCAGGCTGCTCTATGGATTTAACATATCCATTTCGTTTGCGATAGTGGTATCGGCATTCAGTTATCTTATCGGTATACTGGTTGGAGCGGTACTCGGTTATTTCGGTGGAAAAGTTGACATCATCGGACAAAGGTTTATTGAAATATGGTCGACTTTACCGTTTTTGTACGTTATCATCATTATCAGCTCCATTCTTCAGCCGAATTTCATTCTTCTGGCAATCATACTGACGCTATTCGGATGGATAAGCATCACTTATTATATGAGGGGTGAATTTTACAGGGAAAAATCCCGGGAATATGTACAGGCAGCAGTATCGATGGGAGCTAAGAGCAGAGTTATCATTATGAAGCATATTCTCCCAAACTCTCTTGTACCGGTCATATCATTTTTACCTTTTGCGATAGTAGCAAACATAAATTCACTCGTAGCGCTGGATTATCTTGGATTCGGTCTTCCGCCTCCAACACCCAGCTGGGGTGAGCTGATGAACCAGGGGTTGTCAGACATTACAAAATGGTGGCTTCTGACAATGCCTGTTACAGCACTATTCTTTACACTTCTTGCCATCGTATTCATAGGTGAAGCTGTAAGGGAAGCATTCGATCCGAAAGTATATTCGAGATTGAGATAATATTAAAAATTGAAATTTTATACCGAATAAATGTCCCGTAAAAAACTTGTTGAAATAAAAGATCTTAAAACCTACTTCTTTGTGGAAGACACTGCTAAGAACATAAAGCAGCAGGAAGACGACCACATATTAGCCGATAAAAAGCTAAAGGGAAAAGTAGCCGCCAAAGCTGTTGATGGTGTATCATTCGATATCTATGAAGGCGAAGTTTTAGGTATTGTGGGAGAATCCGGTTCAGGGAAATCCGTAACCGCAAACTCCATACTGAGACTGATACCTGACCCTCCCGGCAGAATCGTTGGCGGAGAGATTATTTTCAAAGGACAAAATCTGCTGGACCTCACTTACGAACAGATGCAGGACTACAGGGGCAATGAGATCGCGATGATATTCCAGGAGCCTTTGACATCTCTAAACCCCGTTATGAGGATAGGCGACCAGGTGATCGAAGTGATCACCCGTCACCAGAATGTCGATAAGGAAGAAGCGTTTAAAAGAGCCGTGAGCATGCTCGAGCAGGTTGGTATTCCCAGCGCAGAAAAGAGGATGAAGGATTATCCGCACCAGTTCAGCGGCGGGATGAGACAAAGGGTGGTAATTGCAATGGCGTTGTCGTGCAACCCTTCCCTGCTCATAGCAGATGAGCCTACAACGGCTCTGGATGTGACCATACAGGCACAGATAATAGATCTTATGCTCAAACTCAAAAATGAGCGCCAGGACTCCGCAATTCTTCTCATTACCCATGACCTTGGAGTAGTTGCCGAGACCTGTGACAGAGTGATTGTAATGTACGGCGGGAAGATACAGGAAATAGGTACCGTAGAAGCCATCTTTAATAACCCGATGCATCCATATACAAAGGGGCTGCTAAATTCCCTGCCCAACCCCATCGATAATGATCAAGCTGGCTCCCGTCTTAACGCGATCCCGGGCTTAATTCCACACATACTGGAATTGCCTAAAGGGTGTAAATTTTGCACAAGATGCCCTGAAATCAAGGAAGCCTGGTACTGCGATGTAGAGCCTGAGCTGATGGAGCTTGAGCCGGAGCACTTTGTAAGGTGTCATCTTTATGAAAAAAATAATGCATAGCATATATGAAGCCTGAAAACGTATTAGAAATAAATGACCTTTCAGTAACCTTTCCCATTTCGGGCGGTGTTTTCCTGAGAAAAGTTGGCGAGGTAAAAGCCGTAGAGAAAGTATCTCTAGAGGTAAAGAAGGGTGAAACACTTGGACTCGTAGGTGAATCCGGATGCGGCAAATCCACACTTGGAAAAGCCGTTATCAATATTCTTCATTTCGGCGCGCCGGATGTTGCAATGGAAGGCAAGATAAATCTCAGGACAAGTGATGGTGAAACCGACATTCTCAGCCTCAAGCCAAGTGAAATGCGAAAATACAGAGGCGATGTACAGATGATATTCCAGGATCCATATTCTTCGCTGAATTCAAGGCTGACTGTTGGACAGATCATCGAAGAGCCTCTCATATATCATACGAAAATGTCAAAAGCCGAGAGGAAAGAACGTGTTGCATGGCTTTTAGAGAAGGTAGGACTTCAGGCCGAGCAGGCAAAAAGATATCCTCACGAATTTTCCGGAGGTCAGAGACAGAGAATAGGAATTGCAAGAGCTCTTGCAACAAACCCAAAGCTGGTGATCGCTGATGAGCCGGTATCCGCGTTGGACGTGTCCATCCAGGCGCAGGTAATAAATCTACTGATGGACCTTCAGAGTGAATTTGACCTCAGCATATTGTTCATTGCTCACGATCTATCAGTGGTGGAACACATAAGTTCACGAATCGCAGTAATGTACCTGGGAAAGATAGTTGAAATAGGTACCGGGAATAGAGTATACCATAACCCAATACATCCATACAGCCGCGCTCTTCTTTCAGCTGTACCTTTACCTAACCCAAAATACAGGGACAAGAAGCGTGTTATTCTTTCAGGTGATGTGCCATCGCCATTGAATAAGCCAAGCGGATGCGTATTCAGGACAAGATGCCCGATCGCGAAACCCGAATGCGCAACATTTGTCCCGGTACTCGAGCTAAAGGAGCCTGACCACGTAGCAGCGTGTCCTTATGTAAGCGCTGAGAAGGATGAAATGACAGAAATGTATGATGTACTGAAGGGTTAGAGGCTATCCACTTTTTCTAGTATCCAGTCTTTGTATAGCAGATGTTTTGCTTCTACTATCTCTTTTCTGAGATAGTCTTTTTCGATTTTGTCAATTTTATTTACATCTGATTTAGCTTTGCTGAGCTTCCCGATAAACTTTATGAAGTTACCGTGAAATTCTTTTCTATCCTTACCCACCATTTTATTATTCATCAAAAATCTTTTGTAGGATTCAGTCATAGCCCTGATACTCTCCCAGTTTCCCAGCTCATAGCATATCATCAGGTTTAGATTCCTGACATCGTATTTGAAAGCAAAGTAATCATACACGACTTTATTAAGCTCCTCAAGAGCTTTTTCATATTCCTTTTTCTGAAAATGCAGAAAAGCTTTGGAAAAGTAGAAGGTGTTTTCCTGGTAGTCGTGCTTTAATTTCTTAATGTACTTATTAATAAACTTTTCGGTCCATTCAAAATCCCCTCTTCTCAATCCCAGGATAAGTAAATTCCTGTATAGGTCAATGGGGAGGTAATCATTCTCGTTTATCTTGTAATATTCATTCTCCAGGTACATTACATAGTTTGAGAAATGTTCTTCGGAAAATGTGCCATCCTGATCTGTACGTGACTTTAGTACCCCGTAATCGATGAGCTTTCCAAACAAAAAGTGTTTCTCGGAAATATTGAACATACTATCATTTTTCAGCAGCAGTTCTTTTAGTTTTCTGTAATACTTTATTTCTCCCAGATCTTCAAAAGCTTTGATAAGATTATAATGAATCTCGTAAATAACCGCGCTCTCGTCCTTGGTTTTTCTCAAGTAGTCAATGAGCTCGGTGAGTTTGATCCTATTCATAAACTCAACCGGTAAAGTCCCGGATATATCCACGTTATACATATTGGAGAACTTAGTAAGAAAATCCATCTCCTTCAGATGAGTCAGGATGAAGAAATTAATCAAATGCTCACCTCTCCTGATCAGTATATTAATATTTTCCTCAATATCACTTGTACTTGCCGACCGTTTATTGGTAAGATTAAAAATAAATTTTTGAGTCTCCAGTTCTACCCTTGTAAAATAACTGCTTCCTTCAAATTCCGTCTCCGGAAGTAATTTTTCCAGCTTCTGGACATTCTTTTCGAAGAGACTTCCAACTTTTCTTTTGTTTAATTCGCTGATAAGATGCAGATTCTTTCTATACTCATCCTTCTCCATTCCCTTTATCCTTAGATAATCTTCTCCAAGAGATAATAGTCTGGAAAGTAAATTGCGAATGACCTCATCCTTGTATGTGCCTTTTGGATGAAGTTTTTTGTATAAATATTCTTTTGATAAGACGGGGTCTTTAAAATCCGGGTGGAATTTCGATAGAACATCCAAAAACTTAATGACCGTGTTATTGGTATTAAAAAACGGGGAAGAAACGAATATATGAAACTCCTTCATCTCTTCGGGCGTTAATGCCCCAAGTATGTCGAGTGCTTTGCTTTTTAGCATTAGGTTGAGTGATTAAATCAGTTAAGTCTGACTTTCATCATTGAAGATACAAGTTATCTTAATTATTATAGAATTTAAATACACAAATAACCCCTTAGAAAATGGAAAACGAAGAAAAAACATTATCACTTGTAATGAATAAAGTATCCGCGGACGGCTATGAGAAGGAATTCAAGCTTGAAGATAAGATGATGACACTTGGGGATGGTACCAAAAAATATTCTCCCGAAGATCTGACGATCACCAAGTCATACCGTTTCGAGGGAGAGTCAAACCCGGATGACATGGCAGTACTATACCTGATACATACTAATGACGGCGAGAAGGGAATGCTCATTGACGCTTACGGGACATACAGCAGCCGTGACCTTTCGGATTTTTTGAGAGATGTGACGGTAGATAAGGATGATGAGAGCCGGGAGGCATAGGGTTATTTTTGTACAAAATAAAAAAAGCTTACATCATATAAGCTTTTAAGTGGAGATAAGGGGAGTCGAACCCCTGACCTCTTGAATGCCATTCAAGCGCTCTACCAGCTGAGCTATATCCCCGAAAGTTGCAAATTACCTATTATTGTTTGCAAATTCAAAAGAAAAGGAAATACCTTAAAACCTACTCCACTTTCACCCAATTTTCCTTAACTTTTTCTATCATTTTTGGGTCATTCAGCTCTTTTTCCGGAATCCATTCTTCTACGTATCCGCAATTAATGCAAATGTAGGAATCCAGGAAAAATCTTTTAAAGCCGGTAACGGGAATTATCATTCTTTCGCCGCGTTTTGTTGCATAATTGTCAGAATATACCTCGTTCGAGGCGCATTTAGGGCAAATGCCTGATCTAAGTGTTTTATCTATCATTTGTTTATCAAGGATTATCTTAGGAATTATATAAGTTTTATTGTGTTTTTATTAAGGTAATATTAATTTAACTTATAAAGAGTACTTTAAAAAAGTAATATTAACCTAATCTCAAAATATGCTTCGATACAATGCTGACATTAAGAGCGTGATATACATTATAATCACCACATCACTTTTTGCTGTACAATGGATCTGGATCGGTTTTAATCCTTTTATTTATGTGTGGTTCCTGTTTATGTCTGTTTCAGTTGCTGTAATGACTCATAATCACAACCATTTACCGATGTGGCGATCAAAGACTTTGAATATTCTGACTGACTGGTGGCTGACTGTATTTTACGGATTTCCGATCTTTGCATGGATCCCTACCCATAACAAGAATCATCACAGATTAAATAACCGCGAAGGCGATCACTCCATTACCTACAGGGTGAGCGAGAAAAACAACTTTTTAACGCTGATATCATATCCATCCGTAAGCGGATACCATCAGCAAAAAGCAATATTTGCCTATCTAAAGGACGCTAAAGCCAACAATAAGGAAAAATACTGGCTATGCATATCACAATATGCCATACTATTTATCTGGATAGGGGCGTTCCTTCTTCTGGACTGGCAAAAAGCCTTATTATACGTGATCATTCCACAGCAGGTATCTTTGTTTAGTGTGCTTATTTTTAATTACGTACAGCACGTACACGCTAATGAAGAGTCAGAGTGGAACCATTCGAGGAATTTCACAGGGTTTCTGAATTTCCTTTTATTCAATAACGGTTTACATACGATACATCACCACAAAGCAGGACTTCACTGGAGCAAGGTGCCCGAAGCTCATAAAGAGATCGAGCATAACATAGACCCAATCCTGCTGGAGAGAAGCTTCTGGTGGTACATCACGAAATCATATTTCCTTTCAATCTTCATTCCTAAGTACAGAACAAACTCAATGAGACTGGAAAGAATGATGAGAGAAGAGATGGAACGTAATGGTAAGGTAATGCCTGTAAACGGAGAAGAAAAAGAAGAGCCGATCACCGGCAGACATCCCGAAGTTCAGGTCTCTTAATAAATTCCCAATATTTTTATGGCATGACAGCCCATAAATGTACTTGTATTCCCATTTCGTAAAAATGCGGATGGCGAATACGAGTATGCTATATTCAAACGAGCAGACGAAGGTTTTTGGCAGGGAATTTCCGGCGGTGTGGAAGAAGGAGAGGAATTGATAAATGCGGCTGCAAGAGAATGTTTTGAAGAAGCAACCATCCCATATGGCAGGAAGATCTACAAATTATCCACTCATAATGCCATTCCTTCTTATATTTTTTATGAACACCAGACATGGGGTAATAAAGTATATCTGGTCGATGAACATCATTTTGCCATCGAGGCTCACGATTATGAGATAATGCTTTCATGCGAACATACAGAGTATAAATGGCTGAAATTTGAGGGGGCCAGAGATATTCTGAGATTTGACTCCAATAAAACTGCACTTTATGAGCTGAATTGCAGGCTTATAAACGGGGATTTAAGTTGAAAATCTTCACATTCTTCCAAAATTATCCATTTGATTTAATTCAAAATATGGGTATATTGTTAATTCTAAAATTTAGAATATACTTAATAAACATATGTTTGCAATAGTAGATATACAGGGCAGCCAATACAGGGTTCAGGAAAACGATAAGGTTTATGTCCCGAAATTAGGCAATGACGCAGGCGAAAAAGTAACCTTCGACAAGGTTCTCATGCTTTCACCTGACGGAAAGAAATTCGAGATCGGCACTCCCCTGCTTGATGGTAAATCAATCCAGGCTACAGTCGTAGATCACGTAAAAGATGATAAGGTGATAGTATTCAAGAAAAAGAGAAGAAAAGGCTACCAGAAGAAAAGAGGACACAGACAGCAGTACACTTTAATTTCCATAGATAAAATCGCATAGGAGAAATATACAATGGCACATAAAAAAGGTTTAGGAAGTACTAAAAACGGCCGCGACTCACATTCCCAGAGACTTGGTATCAAGAAATTTGGCGGAGAAAGGGTCATAGCCGGAAACATCATCGCAAGACAAAGAGGCACAAAATTCCTTCCGGGAAAGAACGTAGGACTTGGTAAGGACCACACCATCTTCTCACTAATAGATGGTACAGTGCTATTCACAAATAAAGCAGGAAGAAAAGTAATAAACGTCGAGCCTGCAAATGCATAAGTTTTAATCAACAGGTTATTAAAAAGGTTACTGCCGGAAGGCGGTAACCTTTTTTTATTCTCTAAAATTTAAAATCTAACAGTAAAAATGAAAATCACAGTAGTTGGCGCAGGAAATGTAGGAGCTACCGTTGCGAACGTAGTTGCCGAAAAGGAACTGGCAAATGAAGTAGTACTGCTTGACATCAAAGAAGGCATAGCCGAAGGAAAATCGCTCGACATATGGCAGACAGCCCCGATAAACAGTTACGATACCAGGGTCATAGGCTCCACTAATGATTATTCAGCGACAGCAGGCTCAGAAGTGGTTGTAATCACCTCAGGACTGCCCAGAAAGCCCGGTATGAGCAGAGATGACCTAATCTCGACAAACGCAGGGATCGTGAAGTCAGTTACAGAGAATATAATGAAACATTCCCCGGACACCATAATCATCGTGGTATCAAATCCCCTCGATGTGATGACATATTGCGCGTATATGGCCGCAGGTTTACCTTCAAGTAAGGTAATGGGTATGGCAGGGATATTAGATACGGCGAGATACAGGGCGTTCCTGGCTACTGAACTGAACTGCTCACCAAAGGACATACAGGCTGTCTTAATGGGCGGCCACGGCGATACAATGGTACCATTACCACGATACACTACATTAGGCGGTATCCCGATTACCGAATTCATCTCTGAAGAAAAGCTAAACCCAATTATCGAAAGAACCAAAAAAGGCGGCGGAGAACTCGTACAGCTAATGGGTACATCTGCATGGTATGCTCCGGGCGCGGCAGCAGCGCAGATGGTCGAGGCCATAGTCCGCGACCAGAAGAGGATCTTCCCGGTGTGCGCGTGGCTGGAAGGTCAGTACGGAATGGATAAAATTTACCTTGGAGTACCTGTGAAACTCGGAAAGAACGGTATTGAGGAAATCATCGAGCTTAAGCTGAATGATGAAGAGACAAAATTATTAAATGAATCTGCTGAGGCAGTAAGAGAAGTGATGGGCGTGTATGATAATATGATGAAGGGATAGTAAAGTTAAGAGTTAAGAGTTAAAATCGAAAGATTAGAAAGTGAAGGCAGCTATGTCTTCACTTTTTTTTTCTTATAACCAGACCCATCTCGGTACCCTTTTCATCTGAATTACAATAAAACTCATCCACAAGCGACATTATTATGTAGACTCCCCTGCCTGATTCCTTGAGGAGGTTTTCATCATTTGTGGGATCGGGTAGAGTAGAGATATCAAAACCATCTCCCTCATCTCTGACCTTAATTTCGATCATATCATCGGTATAATTTACTATCACGTGCACCTTCTTACCGGGGTCTTCATTATTCCCGTGAACTATGGCATTTACCACAGCTTCTGAGACTGCTATCTGGAGATTAATAAACCTGTCTTCCCTGAATTGAAGCTTTTGATTGAGCTTGATTAGTACCTGCTCTACCTTGTGTACTTCAGATCTGTCGCTATTAAGTTCGA
>JAEYVS010000164.1 GCA_023429265.1 Bacteroidota bacterium
CGGCACTTAACAATGCCCCAATGATAGTTATCCCGGAAATTGCATTTGAGCCCGACATAAGCGGCGTATGGAGCGTAGGAGGCACTTTAGATATGAGCTCGAAACCTATGAATATGGCTAAAACAAACACATATATCATCATCAGAAATGCAAAATTTTCCATAATCTTATTTATTAATTAGTTCGAGGGTTGGTTTATGGATAACTTCTCCGTCCTTAACGATAAATATAGATTTGACAATATCATCCTCCATATCGAGGGACAGCTGCCCGTCCTTTGAAATTAATTTCATCAGGTTTAAAAGGTTCTTAGAATATACTTCGCTGGCATCCTTCGGGACCAGGGATGGGATATTCGGCTCACCAATGATCTTTACGCCATTAACTGTGACTGTTTTGTTTAATTCGCTCAGTTCACAATTACCACCGAATTCGACTGCCATATCAAGAATTACAGAGCCCGGCTTCATATTTTCCACCATTTCTTTGGTTACCAATACGGGAGCTTTTTTACCCGGAACCAAAGCGGTAGTTACAACAATGTCTGCTTCAGTAATATGTTTAAATAATAGATCCTTTTGTTTTTGTAGAAATTCTTCAGATGCTTCTTTTGCGTAACCACCAGAATCCTGCATATCTTCGGATGTATCAACTTCTATAAACTTTCCTCCCAGGCTCAAAACTTCTTCTTTTACTGCCGGACGTATGTCAGATACTTCAACAACTGCTCCAAGCCGCTTTGCTGTGCCTAATGCCTGCAAACCTGCTACCCCGGCTCCCATTATGACCACTTTTGCCGGAGTAATAGTACCTGCTGCCGTCATCATAAGTGGTAATATCTTGCCTAATTCATTTGCGCACATTAATACGCTTTTATAACCTGAGAGATTTGCTTGTGAGCTGAGTGCATCCATAGATTGAGCGCGTGATATACGGGGAATGGCATCCATTGCAAGGACATTTACCCCTGCTTTTGAGATGGCTTTTACCAGGTCTGTATTAGACATAGGAAATAAAAAGGAAATCAGATAGCTCCCCTTTTTGATGAGCTTTATTTCATCTAAAGTAGGTTTTTGAACTTTTAAAATTACATCGGAGGAATTGTAAAGAGTTTTAGCAGAATCTGCTAATTTTACACCGGCAGCTGTATATAAGTGATTTTCAAAACCGGCATTTAGTCCCGCATCTTTTTCAATGTGAACTTCGAATCCAATTTTGATAAGCTTAGCAGCTGTATCCGGTGTTAGGGCAACACGGTTTTCACCTGGGATTATTTCTTTTGGAACGGATAATATCAAATCTTGATGGGTTGAATTTTATCCTACATCATTAATATACAAAAAATAAACGATTATTTTAAAGGATGACTGCAATTATAACGAGACAATTCAGGGACATACTTTTTTTAAAAATTTAATGATAATTTTTTTTTGATTATCTTAATTAGTTCTATTTGATGTGAATACTTTTAAATCTACGCATTATTGAGACTAAATTTTAAAAACAGGTTATTAGCAATTTTTGGAGTTTCCATACTTCTTATCATTGCATTTACAATAGTTACATTCAACAGTATAAACAGCCTGGTGGAAAATGAAAATAGGGTTACACACACTCAAAGAGTACTCCACAATATTGAGGAAGTTGAATCGCAGATAAAAGATGCTGAAACCGGGCAAAGAGGTTTTCTATTGACAGGAAACCGGGATTTTCTTGATTCCTTTTGGGGAGCCTATGACCGTACTAAGAATAATCTTGATGAACTTGATCGGCTTACAAAAGATAATGTATCCCAGCAAATGAAATTTGATTCTTTGAAAATACTTGTAGATAGCCGATACAAGGCCCTAAATGAGAGATTAAATCTTCCAAATACCCCCGAAAACGTTTCTAAAGCTAATGAGATGCTGGTTAATGGTAAGCAGACAATGGATAAAATCCGCGCACTTGCAATAAGAATGAAAACATTTGAAAGAGAGCTAATGAATCATAGAATATCAAACGCCAAAGAATCAGCGTCTACTACTTATATATTAGCCGGAATATTCGCCGGGCTTGCTATTATAATTACTGTAATGTCTTTTGCTTTTACCATTAATGAATTCCAGAGAAGAAATTCGGCAGAAGAAAAGCTGAAAGACTCCATTGAATCTCTCAGACAAACCAATGAAAACCTTGAGCAGTTTGCCTATGTAGCTTCTCACGATCTTCAGGAACCATTGAGAAAGATACGTGCATTTGGAGACCTCCTCAAAGCTGATTTTAAAGAAGATCTTCCGGATACTGCAGGCGATTATATTGAAAGGATGCAGAATGCAGCTGTCAGAATGCAGGTACTTATTAATGATCTATTGAATTTCTCACGTGCTTCAAGAAACACAGGTGAAAAGGAAGATGTTGTTTTAAGAGACATTTTTAAATCAGTTCTTTCTGATCTGGAAATATCAATAAGTGAGTCGAAAGCTGCGATCGAACTTGACATTTCAAGTGAAATCCATTTGATTGGTAATAAAACCCAATTAAACCAGCTTTTCCAAAATATTTTGAGCAATGCAATAAAATTCAGAAAAAAAGATGAACATCCTGCCATATCAATTACCGGACTGCACATTGATAACGATTATAATTCAAATGGCTTTGATTCCCGTCCGGGACTTAGTTATTATAAGATCGACATCAAGGATAATGGAATTGGGTTTGACGAAAAGTATTTAGATAAAATTTTTACTATATTTCAAAGATTACATCCTAAAATGGATTACAAAGGAACCGGTATCGGGCTAGCTTTATGCAAAAAAATAGTTGAAAATCATCAGGGGTACATCACAGCATCGAGTAAACCTGATGCCGGTACAACATTTACAATTATTCTCCCAATTAAATAAATTTAAAAAATGATCGCTAGAAACAGAAACATTAAACCCATTCTCATCCTAATGGCAGATGATGACGAAGACGATAGATTGATGACAGAAAAGGCAATGAAAAAAAATCATCTTTCAAATGATATTAGATTTGTGGTAGATGGGGAGGATCTTATGGATTACCTCCTCCAGAAAGGAAAGTATAATACTGATAATGCCCCGGTACCAGACCTGATTCTTCTTGATCTTAATATGCCAAAGAAAAACGGAAGAGAAGCATTGAAGGAGATCAAAACCAATGAAAAGCTAAAATCCATTCCTGTTATTATTCTTACAACATCAGAAGCTGAGGAAGACATAGTAAAGAGTTATGAGCTTGGGGTAAACTCTTTTGTCACTAAACCGGTAACATTCGAAGGCCTTGTACAGGTGATTAAAGACATCGACAATTACTGGTTTGAACTGGTAAAACTCCCCAGCATTAATAATTATTAATCATTCATCTGAATGACAAAAGAATTCATTAAAATACTTCTTATCGAAGATGATGAGGACGATTATATCCTCACACGGAGTTATCTTTCCGAAAATGAGAAATTTGATTTTCACATTGACTGGGAACATGAGTTTGACAAGGGATTGGAACGTATAAAAGCAGCTGAGCACGATATTTATCTGATTGATTATATGCTGGGCTCATTCTCCGGTATTGAACTTCTCGTTCAGGGACGACAATCAGGATGCGACAAGCCAATGATAATGCTTACAGGACAGGATAGCTATCAAACCGACATAAACGCGATGGTCTCCGGAGCATCGGATTACCTGGTCAAAGGCGAGATAAATACTTCCCTGCTTGAAAGAGCCATTCGATACAATATTGAACGATATAATAACCTTAAGAATCTTCGCGAGCAGGAAATCAAATATCGGCTTTTATTTGAAGAGTCGCTGGATGCAGTCTTTATTGCTGACCAGGATATGAATCTTATTGACGTTAATTATTCCTTTCGAACTCTTTTTAATGTTCTACCGGAAGATGTAAACCGGATGAATCTATCTGATCTATTTAAAGACAGGACAGAGTTTGAGAATATAAAAAATTCCGTCCTCAGCTCCGGATATGTAATAAACTCTGAAGTAATTTTAAAAGACGCTGATAATTCAAATAAAAGCTGTCTAATTTCCCTGAATAGGATGGTACTGCAGGATTTTGAGAGTCCCATTTTGCAAGGAATAATAAAAGATATTACTTCATTGAAAAAAGCGGAGAAAGAACTCAGGAATTCCGAACTTCTTGCATTAACCGGAAATATGGCAAGGAGCGTGGCACACGAAGTCAGAAATCCACTCACAAACATTATTCTTTCCATTAAACAGCTGGAAAAGAAATGCATAGCCGTGACCGAAGATGAAGTGGTTAAAAACTACCTTCAGATTGCTCAAAAAAATGCAATTGTCATTAATACTCTCATAGACGAAATGCTGCAGGCTTCCAATCCCGGTGAACTTAAAATGTCACAACATTCATTAAACGAAGTTTTAAAAGAGGCGGTAGATTTCTGTACAGACCGATTAAATCTGCAAGACGTACAATTAAATATGGATCTGGATGAATCCTTAAAACCTTTGAGCATCGATTTTGCTCAATTGAAAAGAGCTTTTACTAACGTAATAATAAATGCCGTTGAAGCAATGGGTGCATCTGATACCCGGGCTCTTACGATATCCAGCACATCGTCAGAAGATAGTTATATTATAAAGATCAATGATACCGGAAATGGCATAGAAGAATCAAAGCTTGATACTTTATTCGAGCCTTTTTCTACCGGGAAAGCCGGTGGCATGGGTCTTGGATTGACATCTGTACAAAACATTATCCGGAAACACAATGCCGAGATAAAGGTTATCAGTGAAGTGAATAGAGGTACCACGTTTGAATTTATATTTCCCATCCAATAAAAAAAGCATCCCGCCGCACGCAGGATGCTTTCCTAAAAGAAGATTGACAATAAGTCTCTCTTCTCGTCCTTAAAACAAATCTTATTTAACTAACACCATCTTTTTAGTAGCAATTAAGTTATTATCAACAGATAATGAATAGAAGTATACCCCCGATGCCAGACTAGAGCCATTAAAGTTTTGAGTAACTATCCCGGCATTCATTCGTTCATTGTTGATAAGATTTGCAATCTGTCTTCCTGCGATATCATAGATCTTTAATGATACCAAACCTTCTTTAGGTAATCCAAACTTAATAGTTGTAGTTGGGTTAAACGGGTTTGGATAGTTCTGATCAAGGAAGTATCTTTCCGGGACACTGTTAGTGAATGTTCCGGATCCTGTTAATGTTTCCTGATACTTAAAGATGGCAGCATTTAAGCCAGCTATAAAAGCTGTATCAGTAGATGTCATATGAACATCCCATAAGGTGCTGCCTCCGGTATTACCAAACTCCCATGTAGTACCGCCATCACGAGTTCGGTATATTCTTCCGGATGATCCTGACCCTATTCCATTATTAGCGTCTGTAAAGAAAACAGAGTAAATAGCGGAAGTATGAGGTACATTGATGCTATCCCAATTAGCTCCCCCGTCGGTTGTTCTTCTTACATTTCCTGTTAATGCACCAATCCATCCGGTATTTGCGTCAATCATAAACACAGAGTAAAGAGTAGATGTTGTTTTAGCATCCTGTGAGTTAAATGTAGCTCCTCCATCAGTTGTTTTAAATACCTTACCACTTGCTCCCACGACCCAACCGGTATTCGCATCCACAAAATGTGCTCCATTAATAACGCTTGTACCCATTCCTGTAGTAAGAGTACTCCAGGTAGCACCGCCGTCAGTAGTTTTATGCCCTTGTCCGCTTGCACCGAATACATAACCGGTATTAACATCAATAAAAACAACTTTATTCAATTCAGTTGAAGATGGATCAGTACCCGTCTGTGTCCAGGTAGCACCTCCGTCGGTTGTTTTTGAAACGATACCTTCATCCCCCGCAACATACCCGGTAGTATTATTTATCATATCCAAACTATTAAGGTCTTGATCGTCAGATGCAGAATAATTTCCTATTTGCCAATTAGCGCCGCCATTGGTTGAATACATCACCTGATCGTAAACAGAGCCTGCTATACCCGGAGCTCCTACAGCAATAACCCGTCCGGAACTATTTTCTGCCCATATGTCATACAGAGTTCCCGCTTTTACATATTGAGTAAATGTAACTCTATTTCCCGGACTAAATCTTGCATTTATTAGTCCACTCGCGCCTGCAGTAAGTACTGTATCACCGGTACTACTCAGGTCTGTGGCATAAAATGTACTGGTCCAGGGCTGTGTAGGATCCAGAAACTGTACCGTATCGAATGCATCTACCCCAACAGCAGATTTATAAATATTAAACGAATTTCCTGTTATGTAAACATAATCCTGCGAAGCAGGTCGACTCAGTCCAACCGAAACATCATCCAAATACACTCCAATACCATTTTCATTTGAATGTCTGAATCCTACATATACATTTTGACCCGCGTAAGAACTTAAATCCACAGCATATCTCTGAAATACATTACCTAATCTTGGCGGATAAGTAGAACCGCTTGTATCAGAAATATTACATCCTAACCTTATTATGGATGTAAATGTTGAAGTATCCTGAGATGTTGTAGATATCCCTACATCTAGTGAGTCATAAGTAAAGAAGCCACCTGTGTAATCCCTTGCCAGCCAAAACACAAGTGAATCACCTGCAAAAACACTATTCTGAGTTGTAACAAGCCAATCAGAACCATATGTTCCTTGATATGAAATATAGGCGCTAGCCGGGGAAGAAACAAATTCACTGGTACTTCTTTCCCAAACTTCGGAACCTGTAGAGTTACTCGAGGTCCATCCTGTTGGAGGGAAAGTAACATCTGTAAATAACTGATTCAGAGTGGGAGAAGGTAATGACCCGGATGAAAAATCAATATCATAAAACGTAGATGATGCTACACCCGTATTTGTACTTGTCCAGGTATCTCCGAAATCTGTTGTATATCGTATTGCTGTAGAAGTTCCGGAAACATAACCTGTGTTTGCATCTAGAAAATGAATACGATACAACGTTGCAGATGCTCCTGTAGAAATTGTACTCCAGGTGGTTCCTCCGTCAGTTGTTTTTCTTATATTTCCTCCCGTAGTTGTGGTAATTACATTGTTTGCATCCTTAGCATATACATTGTAATATGTTCCCGTGGGTATTGTTCCCATCATTGCCCAGGAATTACCTCCATCGGTTGTCATAGCAACTCTTCCGGATGTTGTACCTGATAAAAAACCTGTTGTTGAGTTGATCCAATGCATATCATACCAGGTTACGCCGGATGCTATTGCGGTTGTTGAATCCCAGGAAGCACCGGCATTTGTTGTTTTGTACACTTTGCCGCTACCACCGCAGAGGAACCCGTTATTTAAGTCGAAGAAATGTCCATCGTAGATAGTGTTATAAATACCTGTAGATGAGAATCCTCCCACAAAATCGCTAAAATTCCAGGTTGAACCTCCATTAGTCGTTTTCATGAAATTTCCTCCCAACCCTGCAGCGTACCAGTTATTGGCATCCCACATTTTTACCCATCGTATTGTATTTCCCTGTGGGGTTTGGTGGAGCCAGCTGTATTGATTGGTTGACTGCGCATTTGAAAATTCATTCAGCGAAAATAAAAATGCCAAACTAATCAAACCGCGCCAGACGAGAGAGTAGATAAATTTGCCCAAATTTAATCCTCCTTTAAGATTAAAGTTTCAAAAAAGTAAAATTTATACTAAAAATGACCTTTTTTATTTTTACGGGGGTTCAGTTGAAATAGAACATAGTAAGAATAATCCTACGTTAGCTATCTAAATTATCCTACATATTCGTAGGATAATTCCTACATATACTATTTAAAAATTAAACATTCAAGCTAAAAAAACTATAGTAAATACACTACAAAATATAAATCAAGTATTTTTCGTTATTTAAATCTGAAGGGTAAAATTTGAGGTTTTAGTGAGGATGATAAAAAAAGTGCCTCGATAAATTCGAGGCACTAAATTACTTACAAAAGTAGAAAACAAGATTTTTTACTTTACAAGTACCATCTTTTTAGTAGCAATGAGGTTATTATCCACAATCAAAGTATAAAAATAAACACCTGATGCAAGAGCACTTCCATTAAATGTATGGGAAACCTGTCCGGGGTTAAGTCTTACGTTATTAAAGAGATTTGCGACTTCCCTACCGGCCATGTCGTATATTTTTAATGAAACAGTTCCTTCCCGAGGCAATCCGAATTTGATCGTTGTTGTCGGATTGAATGGATTTGGATAGTTCTGGTCAAGGAAATATCTTTCAGGAATATGCGATGTATAAATACTCGTTCCTGTTGTACCATCAGCGAGCTTATGAACTGCTCCTGTCAGACCTACAGCAAAAGCTGTATCAGGATGTACCATAGTTAGTGCGTTTACAGTACCGCCGCCTGTATTTGACATTATCCAGGTTTGCCCCCCATCCAGAGTCCTTGCAGAATATCCTGTAAGACCTCCAATGATCCCGTAATTTGCATCGAAAAATCTAACATCATTTAATGTTGTCGAAACCGGGGTTGCAACTGTATCCCAGGTGGTACCGCCGTCAGTAGTTTTTCTCATATTACCGGCAAGACCGACCATATATCCGGTATTAGAATTGACCATTACAATGTCATTAAGAGTAGAACCGTAGTTTGTTGTGATGGTATCCCAATTAGTTCCGCCATCTGTAGTTCTTCTGGCTCTTCCTGTTGTACTGACAAAGAATCCTGTATTTGCATCAATAAATGCAGATCCGTTGATTGCTCCTGTTCCAACGTTGGAAGTCTGTGGAGTCCAGGTAGCACCGCCATCTGTTGTCTTTGAAATAAGTCCTGTCGATCCGAAGATCCAGCCGGTATTGGCATCCACAAAGTTTACTCTGTTAATGGTAAAGGTTATACCTGTAGCAATTGAATCCCAGGTAGCTCCGGCATTTGTAGTTTTTCTCAGTCGTCCTGTAGTACCTGCAATGAATCCAGTAGTTGAGTTTATCATTGAGATACAGTTAAAGGTTGCTGTTGAACCTGTAACAGGATCAACTGTCCAGGAAGCTCCACGGTTGGTGCTGATCATAACTTGATCAAAAGTATTTCCCGCGCTTCCGGGAGCACCAATAGCTATGACACGTCCTGTATTTGGGTCTCCCCAAACGTCATTAAAAGTCCCTGCCTTTATGTATGTAGTCAGAGCTGACCAGTTTGCACCACCGTTTATAGATTTATTAATCAGTCCTGATCCGCCTACTGTCACCATAGTATCACCTGCAAATCCAAGGTCATAATATGTTGATGTCCAGGGCTGATCGATGACCGGAGCAAGGAATGGCATTGGTGTGTAACTGTCACCTAAGTTTGAAGTTCTGTATATATTAAAAGCATCACCTACGATGAAGGCTTCGGTGATATTTGAAGGTCTATTTAGACCCACAGATATGTCATCTACTCTAAGGCCGGTACCATCAAGATTATGATGCCTAAATCCTATGTAAACACTTTGTCCCGCATATGAATTTAAACTTATTGCAAATCTTTGATATTCGCCAAGTCTTGGTGGATAAGTCGATAAAGAAGTATCAACTACGTTAACGCCCATTATGAAAATTTGGGACATTGCTGACGTATCCTGGGTAGTGGAAGATACCATCACTTTCATGGTATCCCAGTTAAAGAATGCTCCTGTATAAGAGCGCCTTGCCCAGAAAACAAGAGAATCACCTGATATTACAGGGATCTGACTTGTGATCATCCAATCAATTCCGCCTGTCGATTCCCAATCACTCAACGAAGCAGCTGGAGCCGTAAATGGTGAGGTTGTAGAACGATTCCAGGATTTTCCACCTAAGGTGTTTATTGTATCCCATCCTGCCGGAGGAAAAGATGTGTCAGTGAAACTCTGCTCAAAAGCCAATGGAGCTGGCGCAGATTTAAATACAACATTTTGATACGCGCTAGAGTTACCTGTGGGCTTACTTGTCCAGTTTACCCCGCCATTTGTAGATACCCATACTGCACCGGCAGAACCAACTGCAAAGCCGGTATTAGCATCAATGAAACGCATTTTATTCATTGTTGATGTTGGAGATGCAGAGTGGAGAGTCCAGGTAAGACCTCCATCAGTACTTTTTCTTAAATTTGAACCTGATGCTCCAATGATAATATTGTCAGCATCCCACGCGAATACAGTGTTATAGGTTCCTGACGGGAGCGTTGGAATAGTTGCCCCGGCAACAACCCAGTTTTGACCGCCATCGGTAGTTTTTGCAAATCTACCACTGGTTGTACCGGCCGCGAATCCGGTCAAACTATTAATGAAATACAGATCGCTCCAGCTAGGACCGGAAAGTGAGCCGCTTGCAGAATCCCAGGTTACACCACCGTTAGTTGTTCTAACGAACTGTTGTGAACCTGTTGTTGTACCTACAGCCACTCCTGTATTCATATCAAAAAACCAGGCAGTATTTAATGTAGTCGTAGCACCGGTTCCGGTTGTTAATGGAATACCGGCTTTATGATGAAAATACCAGGTTGAACCACCATTGGTGGTTTTCATAAATGTACCATTTGCTCCAACTGCATACCAGTTGTTAGCATCCCAAACTTTTAGCCAGTTAAGGGTGTTTCCCTGTGGCG
>JAEYVS010000253.1 GCA_023429265.1 Bacteroidota bacterium
TTCCAGTGTCTTTTCAAAAACATCCTCTCTGTGAGGATAAATTAAAATGACTGTGGTATTAAAAATTAGCTGTACCGCAGTATCAAGCTTGCTATAGTTCATATCCGCGAATGTCATAAGCTCATCAAAAAGCATCATATCATATTCGGAATTTATGTATGTTTTGAGAGTTGTGTAGTTTTTATAATAAGCCATCATCTCTTTGATAAAATAATTTACCAGCAGCATGATTTTATCCTGCGCGTGTGAATAGTCCTGGTATTGAAGGTCCCTGCTCCTTATGTAAGTAGAGATGCAGTCCAGTATGTACAGATCATAATACTTTCCGTCGGCTTCCCTGTAATTTTCATTAACAAATTTCTCTGCCTTTTCCACTTCCTTTAATGTCATGTCCGGAAGCCCCCGCGCGAATAACTCGTGGCATAAAGCTTTATTGGATTCATATGGGTCCCTGCTCAGGTTCAGGTGTATCAGAAATTTTTTCACCAAACCATAAAGATCCGAAATTAGGTTTCGCATTACCACATCATTATACTTCTTATCCGGATAAACAAACACCCACAGATTCTCCTTCGTAAAATCCTCGTCCTCAAATCCCGGATAATACTCTGCTATGGCGTCCAGAAGCTCGACCACCTTCTGGCTCCTGCTATTGAACATACCGCACCGTATGAATCCTGCAAGATGCTTCAACTCCTCTTCACTCAGAGTCTCTAGTATCCTGATTAATTTCGTCTTCTTCATTCTATGATCTCTAGTTTTCCACTCCGACGGAGGGGATTAAGGGTGGGTTGAATCTAGCTATAAATTAAAATATGTAATAAAACCTTTTAATAAATTACTCTCTTTCCCTGTACTACAAACCCTCTCCAATACCCCTTGTACTACAATTTGCCAAAAGAAAACCTCAAAATCTACCTCATTTTTAAGGTTTTACTAAAATATTACACTGAAACCCTGTACTACATCACCCCTGATTTTTCTTTTGAAACCCATTTTTTTCAAGGCATATTTGTATCAGTTAATGTGAAAAGAATTTAATTCAAAAAATAAAAAACAAAAACAAAATGAAAACACAAACACTAAATCTCGAAAATTTCTTCAAAAAAGCACTTTTTGCGGCATTTTTAGCAATTATCCTTATCCAGTTCGGTCTATCTGACGGAAATGCTCAGATTACGATCGATAATTCCTATAAAATAGCAGTAAATGACGGTTATACCACTGTTGCTGTGGATACAGTCGGATTAAACGAAGGAAATGCAGGCCCCAATCAAACCTGGAACTTCACAAACTTGACTGAGCTGGGTAGTCCGTTAACTGTAGAGTTCAAAACCCCTTCTAGTGGAAGCGGCAGCAGCAATTTCCCCGGTGCCACATTAGTGCAGGAGATCGATGGAAGCTGGACATACATGAAGGAAGAAAATAATTCTTACTTTGCTATGGGGATGTTTTCTGAAGACATGATTAGAACATACTCAGATATGCAAAAACTTATGCAGTATCCTTTCTCTTTCAATTCTACTTTCACGGATACATATAAGTCAACTTTCATGATCGAAGATACTGAAGTTCGTTCCACTGGAACTGTCACTATGACAGCAGATGCCTGGGGTACCATTACTCTTTCATCCGGCTCTTATCCAAATGCATTAAGAATTAAAACTGTAACTAATAATACAGACACTATGCTTATAGGAGGTTCACCGTTCGTGACTTCATCGGTAAATACTTCATACTCCTGGTATGTCAGCGGAAAGAAATTTCCTATCTTCGGAATAACTTACATTCAAAGTTCTATGTTCAATCTTAAATCAGCAAGCTACGTAACTAACTACACTACGTCGATCTCTCAAAATTCACAGCTTGCCGATAGCTATAAGCTCGAGCAGAATAATCCTAATCCGTTCAATCCATCAACATCGATTAACTTCTCGATTACAAAATCCGGTATGACATCGCTTAAGGTTTATGACATGCTCGGAAAAGAAGTAGCGACTTTAATGAATGGTAATCTTAACGCAGGAAGCTACACGGCGACATTCGATGCTTCCGCTCTTCCTTCTGGTGTGTATTTCTACAAGCTCCAGGCTGAAGGTTTTTCTGAAATTAAAAAGATGTCTCTGGTAAAATAAACTAAACTAAAGGGGACCGGTAATCCCGGTCTCTTTACATAAAAAGGAAAATGAAAATGAAAACACTAAAAATAATATTCCCGGCTCTGATAATGGCAGTAGTAGTAATAATAAGCAGTAAATCAAATTCAGACCTGTCAGCAGCAGAGATTCACTCAACAAATAAATCCGCTGCTGCGCTAACTTTAAATGGTTCCTCTACATATTTCAGCAGACCATATTCCAAGGAGCTCATCTCAGGAAAAGCAGTAACACTCGAAGCCTGGGTTAAAGCCAGTAATAATGACGACCAAAGCGGCATCATCGAAAGAAGCAGCGAAGGCTCATACACATATAGATTATATATAAAAGATTACGAACTCACTTTCGCGGTTAATACAGGAAAAGACTATGTACTGAAAACCAAACTTGATAAGCCTGCAGAATGGAATCACGTAGCAGCATCTTACAATTCCTACACAGGCAAGATGAAGATATATGTAAATGGCATTCTTGCATCATCCACGGAAAAAGCTCCGGCTGAGATCCTCGACTTCGGCAGTGATACACTATACGTTGGTAAATCAGGCAGACAGTACGGAAAAGATACATTCTTCAGTGGTGAAATAAGCGATGTAAGGATATGGACTAATACTGAAAGAACAGCTTCCGAAATAAAAGACAATATGCACGAAAAATTTGAATCTAGAGAAGGCCTTGTCATAGTGCGCTTCGATGACCTTACAAAAGAAGGTCTCTCCGCAAAACCATCCCTGAGCGCATTCCTTCCCGGATACTACTCTGAGTCTCCGATTCCATGGAATTCACTTTTAAAAAACTAATTTACTAAAAAAGAAAACACACAAACAATTACGGGAATGAAAACAATATCAAAAATAATTTTCGCAGTATTAATGCTGATAGCTCTCAGCAGCTCTTTAAAAGCGCAATATGTTACAAATAAGGCAGGTGTCTTTAATGGTTCTACAAGCTATTTATCTTGCTATACTAATGCCGACAATGACCTGAGAAATGGCTACACAATTGAAGCCTGGGTGTACTATGAATTTGTACAGGGTAAAACAAGTGTTATTTATCATGACAAAGCCGGTATTCAGCTTGCCATTAACGGTAGCGGTAATGTAACTTTTACCCATAGCGCTACTTCTACAGCGCTTCTTGACGCATTTCCTACAGAGCAATGGACTCACCTTGCAGCGACTTATGACGGAACCACTGTAAAAGTTTATTACAATGGCCAGCTAAAAAATACGCTCACCAGCCCGGGGGTTATTCCTCCCCATGGCTCGAATGCATATGTGGGTGGTGTGTGGCACGAAGGTTCTGTTTTCCATTCTTTAAAAGGAATGCTCGATGACGTTAGAATATGGACTGAAGCAAGGTCATCTTTCAATATTCACAGAGATATGTATATGTCTCTTGCAGCCCAGATACCTACAGGTACTTACAAAAAACTTGGTGTTTCATATCGCTTTGATGCCATTGATAATGGATTTGTTTACGATGAAGCAGGATACTTCTTTAATGGAGGTGGGGTGTCAAATGTTACTTTAAAAGATTTTAATAGCGAAGTTTCTAAGAATACCACGTTCAACTCATCACTGGTACTTGAAGGAGCAGGCTCATATTGCGCAGCTCCGCCTAATAATAAGTTCGAAGCAAACTCCTCCGTTACCGTTGAAGGCTGGGTTAAGCTTGGTCTCAATGGTCCTCATAGCGCAGCCCAGGAAATAGTTTCAAAAGGAAATGCGTCTGCTTTCTCTTACAGAATGTATATGAAGAATGACTCTACTGCGGTATTTAGTGTCAATGCGGGATCCATCAATTCCGTTGAATACAAGGTAGCAGACCCATTCAACTGGAATCACATAGCCGGCACATATAATGGACAGACCGGAGAAATGAAGCTTTATGTTAATGGTGAGAATGTTAAGTCTCAGATGTTTACTCCTGCCGGTATTGAAGGGCTTCCAACAGACAGCTTATTTATCGGAAAGTCAGCCTCAATTGCAAACTCTGAGCTTAAAGGTCAGCTTGATGAAGTTAGGGTTTGGGGTGAAAAGATCCGTACTCCGCAGGAAATTAAAAGGTTTATGCATCTTGGTATTACATATAGCAATAATCCGTTATTAGGGGATGCCGTAGTGTATGGATTTGATGGAAGAACCGATGATGTCTCATTCTTTGCGCATGCTCAGGTTTCTACAGCCCTTACGTTTAATGGCTCAGCTTATATGAGATCTGCCCGGGCAAATGCTCCTATTTACTCTGCATCGCCAATAATTTGGCAGGCTCCGGGAGACTTCCTCGATAATACCTGGAATCTCTCACCTAATAGAAGATCTGTTTCCTCTAATACAGTTGCATACGATTCAATTTACTACGCTTCAAGTGGTTCAG
>JAEYVS010000023.1 GCA_023429265.1 Bacteroidota bacterium
AAACGAGGAAGAGCGCACCTTTGTGAGGGGGCGTATGAATCATATCAGGTAAGACCTCACAACTGGGTGCGCGGACGAACGGCTCTTGGGCAGGATGCAAATCCTGTCCGGGTTGCCCGTTCAGATAATAAAGGAAAATTTGTAAAGTATGACGCGGGTTTCTTTGGGATTAATGTTCACGACGCGAATAGGTTCTGGAATAGCTCCCTCGGATGCGTGATAATAGCATACGAGAACAACCGGCAGTACAAGGCGGAATTCAAACCTCTGCTGGAAAGAGCAAAGCCGGTGCATAAGAAACTCGGGATAAACTTTACTTTATTTTTAATGAATAATAAGACATTGGAAAAATTAATAAACAACTAAGCTTACTTCATAATTCACCTCTCCCCGCGCTAATTCCTTTGGAATTATCGCCTCCCCTCTCCTTACTAAGGAGAGGGGGACGAGCGGTAAGCGAGGGGGTGAGGTTAAAGAGAAAGTAAGTATAAGACTTAACGAAACAATATGAAAACAAAAATAAAATTAATCACGTCAATAGCACTATCGCTTATTATTGCAGGTATTATTTCTTCCTGCTCATCCTTAGTACCTTACAAGGCTTGTGTTGACTGCAGCCAGTTTCCGCTGGTGTACCAGGGCACTATCACGGAATACACCCAGGGTGTGTATATAGAGACTGCGTGTATTACGATCGATCTGGCTAAGTTTTCCGGAGAGGAGAATTTTGAAATAGGAGACATAATCTACCTGGAATATGTGATAAAGCAGGGAGAATTCTGCTCAGAAGATGATGAGAGTGTATACTATCTGTATACTGTAAAAAATGATAAGGACAGCGAAATCCCGGCTGAAATGACGGGAACAGGTGACGGGATAAAGATAAAAGATATGCTTATACGATAACTCAATTTTTTGATAAGGTAACCAAGTGAGTATTTAAATAATCCGGTACGACCTCACCCCCTCCTCCGATAAATCGGAGTCGTGCCCCTCTCCTTACTAAGGAGAGGGCCAGCCTGCTGAAGCAACGGCAGGCAGGGAGGCGATAAGCCCCAAGGGATTATCGCGGGGAGAGGTTGAGAAAAAGGCTTAATGTTTAATATCAAATTCGAGTAAAACATGTTTTAAATGAAACTTATAATAAAAGCAATGAATCCAACAATATTTAACTCAAAATCCAAGCTCGGCGCGATATTATTCGCAGTGGTGGTAATAGCCCAGCTATGGCTGCCGGCGATGGGTGTGGAGCTGACGGGCGGAGACTGGGAAAAGATCTTCCACACGATAGAAGTGACAGCAATTGTAATGACGGCATTCGGACTGAGGGATGCGATATTTGTAACCGGAAGCGAAGTGCATCAGTCAAAGGCGGAAGAGAAGAAGTAGCAAATGAATTAAGAATTAAGAATATTCAATTAACAATTAAAAATTATGGCATTAGGAAAAAATACAAGCAGGATACGGCTATTCGGCGGGAATGATTTTCAGCTGAAGATAGCCGGTACCTGGACAAATATCGGTCATTTATTAAAAGGGCAGGTCACAGACGAGACTGATTCGCAGGAAGTGGTCTTCTCGGATGGAAACTCCATCGAGCTGGACGGCAAAAGGAAGGTGAAATTAGTAATGACCCTGGCTCAGACCTCTAAAGAAGAGATGGAACTGGTGGATGACCTTCGCGGAAATACCTACGAGGGATATTATTACAATGGTATCGCGGACGGAAAGCACCAGGAGTTTTATTTCGAGTCACTGAATGTGATACCGAAGATGAACATAGAGGTGCCGGGTTCACCAATGCAGCTTGTGCTGGAATTTTCTGTGAATCCCCAGTCCGTCAATGCATCGGTAATACCGGATACAGAAATGCCCTCATCCTGCTACGCGGAGGGTGAATCTCCTGTGTCGGGAAAGAACCCTTATTATGTGATACTGGAAACAGCAGTATCGTAAATTAAAACTTATCCTCTGAAAGGTCCCGGTATGGTTAAATTTTGGTAGTTGCCGGGACCGCAAGGGGATTTAAAAAAAAATTGAATAAGACAATGAAACACAAAGTATATAATTATAAAACATTCAAACTCAAACCGGCAGAAAAGAATCTCGAATTCAGGAAAAACAATTACCGGTTTCTGAGTAAACTGTCAGAAGTATTCAAAGAAGTAAAGACAGATGAGGAGCTGGGTGATAAGATGATAGACTTTCTCCATAATGAGGATAACCTCAGATCGCTCTTCTCAACATTTCTGGAAAAGGAATCTGCTGATAAGATAGAATATAATTTTGAAGATGACGGGAACTATGATGCTGTGATAGCATTGGCGGGCGGGATACTCAGGGATTTTTTTTCAGCGAAAGCGAAATCGCTTAAAAGATCAACGAGCTGATAACTGAGATGCCGGTATGTTTTAAGGGAGCTGATGAAATAATTCCCATATACCTGGAACTCCCCGATGAAATGGTATTCGGTGAAATGGTCTTTGATTTCGCTACTCACTATGGGCAGTGCCCGAAAGAAGTTGCCCGTACGATAGACATATATGACTACTATGAATTCCTGGCTCATCGAAACAGGAGACGGGAAATCGAAGAGTGGTATGTGAAAAATAAAAATCAATAAAATAAAAATACGAAGTGATTAGAGATAAAAATTTAGAGGGAATACTGTCTCAGTTCAAAGAGATCCGGAAAGAGCTTCTTGACATTACGTCAGAGATGAAGAAATATTCAGCTCTGAAAAAACTGCAATCAATTATTGTTCAGAAAGAAATCCTTGATAATAAGGTGACATTATCCGGAAAGAGACGAGCGGATGAGGACAATCCAAACGAAAAGGATCCTCTCGTAGTAGAATTGCTGGGAAAACTCCAGATGAGATTGGAGAAACTAAAAGAAATCGGCGATCAGGTTCAGACTATAATGGAAATATTCACCGATAATACCAAGACAGCGGTGCACGAAATAGTGAAGGGTCTTCAGACCTCGGTTACGATTGTCGCCGGCATAAAAACCATATTTGAAGCCATTCTTTCCTTAATTGCATCATTTAATGCTGCAAAGGATATAGGGAGCTTTTTGCTGGATCTTTTACCGCTGCCTTTTGCAAGCGGTGGGCGTGTACCAGGGAGCGGATCAGGTGATACGGTGCCTGCTATGCTGACTCCGGGGGAGTTTGTTATTCGTAAGGGTGTGGTTGATAAGCTGGGTTCCGCATTTTTTGACAATCTTAATGGAGGATTGTTTCCCTCAATGGCAGGCGCTCATTTAATAAGCGGAATGGCGATGGGTGGTATGGTGTCTCCTTCACCTGCTCCGGTGGTGAATAACAGCTTCGATGTCCACATAGACAGGCGGGGTGATGTGCACATAGTTCAAAAAGCATTACAAAAATTAAAATCAAACAACAGATATTTTGGCGGCTGAAGACATTAAAATAGTAGTAACGGAATACAACTGGACGGGTTCGGCAGCAACTCCAATAGAGGCTTCGATCTTTTCAGGTAAATCTTATGTGACAAGCAGGGCTTCATTTGACCTGATGGATTACCTGCTGGATGAAGACCTGGTGATACGATGGGGATTTGAATCGATAAGGGAAGACTTAGGTTCCGAAAAGCTTCTTCCAATGGGTTCGGAGCTATCGATGAAGCTGTCGAACGTGGACGGAGCGATCGCTTCGTATTTCCGGATCCTATCCGGGACTGCATTTATTAAATGGGAGTGTCTTATCTATTATAAGAATAAGCTTGTTCATAAAGGATGGATATCTCCCGAAGGTGTCGAGTATGCCGAGGGCAACGGGACGGGCAGCGACACTCACGTATTAATAGTAAGAGTGAAGGATTACATTACCGAGCTAAAGGACTATTATGTGAATCAGGCTTTAAAGAATAATAACGATGTTAACTGGGAAGAAGTGTATCCGATAGGCAGCTTTGGAATAAATTATTCGAGGTTTGGATTCCTGCTGGCTGAATTATTTCCGGGTGTGAGCTTTCAAATGAGCAGCGGTGTTTATAACATGAAAGTTATGGAAACGGCATACTTCGCTGTATTCGGAGACAGCAGCTGGGCGTGGTGGAAATCGGGATACGAGAGGGTATTTACAAACGGGGAAAACAAATGGGACTGGCTGCGGAAACTGTGCAACGCGATGGGATTTGTACTATTCAGCTACATCGATCCCGCCGATCAAAGGCAGAAGATCGGGATAAAAAACCGGTCCGATGCGAATCTGCCCTCGCTCTCGCTGGATCCCGATGCGATGATGGAATACACCAGGAGCAAGGAGCATAATAACAGCCTTTACGATGCGGTGATAATAAACAACGGAACGATGACGGGCGGGGACTTTCCGTACAGTTTCATAATCAGCGGTTCATTCGGTCAAACCGCGCCCTATAAGGACCTGAAAGGCGGCAGGACAATACTTATCTCTGAAAAGTATCCGTCGAATTATTCCTGCGCGCATTTTAAAAGACCTTACAGGACAGACAATCTCATCAGGTTCTACTGGGAAGGCCACAATATCATAAAGTATAAACACGAGGACAGCAATAATTTTTATTTATGGGAAGTAAGAGGGGGCTCGATTCCCGACCATCCGCATAGAACTGTAACCATACCCAAAGACAGAATATTGTTCCCGGATACAGGCGACCAGGGAAACTATGCAATGAAGCTGCAGATGAATACGAACAGTTACAACACCGGTCATACGATAGGCGAAACAAGCTCCGATCCTGATACTGCACATTACGAGCTGATATATACAGGTAACTACGGGGAGATGCTTACGGGAATTCCCGGGGCAGGTGGAGCTCAAACATACGAAGATTACATAAAGAGTAGTCAATTCAAAGCAAACTTCCGCCCGTTTATATCAAAGCCGGAGAGATTCAGCGTAAATTATGTTCACAGCGGAATACTTACAGACCCGTATAAGAAAGTAACGAGCAATTCGGGACAGAGCATTCTATACAGCAGGTTCTGGGACATTACCGCGATGGAGACAGATCTCATAAATGAAGTTACGGTATTTGAATTATTAGGGCAGGAATTTCAATTTTTACAATAAGAAATAAGACTAATAATATGACTCAGGAAGTAATTCTGAAAAGGCTGAAATTAATTATACCGGAAAAACTACCTCTCCCTCCCGACAAGTCGGGACAAGCTCTGCCCCCTCTCCTTAGTAAGGAGAGGGGAGGCGAGTGGTAACGAGCGGGGTGAGGTTAAGCAAATGAGATATATTGAAATATTTATCTCATCGAGGAGAAAATTCTAAGTACGAAAAATATCGCTCAGTTAAAATTATCAATAAAAATTTCTAAATATTTACAGAAATGGCAAATTTTATAAACGGGTATGACAACCCAAGATTCACGATAAGGCATTCAGCAAACGGACCGATAATCGAGGTCATCGACCTTGATAAGTTAATATATGATGGACTGATAGAGACGTATGAAAGCGAAGACATAGTTCACACCACGGCTCGAGGGATGATACACAAAATACCCCGGCAATCCAGGATACGGTTCAGTATTAATTACTCTGATTACGTTCTTAAGGACAACCTGATGAAGATACAACGAATCCTGCAATATGAGAAGTCCGGCAAAGCGGTATTCATTACCCCAAGACGGGATGTATTGTCAAGGTTTTTCAGGGTGGTGTATGCGGGTGACAGCTTCGACCTGGGGATGTGGATGGGCGGTGCAAAGGCTCCGGCTAACAGGCTGCCCGTACTTTCGTGGGTGACAAGGAACCGTGTGGACCCCAACTGGGTAGACCCGGATAATTTACTGATTCCGCTGGAAGATTTCGTGAGCTTATAAATCAAATTAAAAAAAATTAAATAATTACATAAAATGGCAAAAGATTTTACAATTACCATTACACAGGTGGTGAGCGGTAATTATCAACCGGTGACGACACTGACAGAACTCAATTTAAGAGCCGCACCCTATACGGCTGCAACATATTCCGGCACACACATCGGTGACGGGGTATATAAATTTGATAGTGTAGAGGACGGGACATATAAACTATTCAATGACTCCACAGAAGTAACAAAGTGGGGCGGAACCAATGGAAGGTGGATAGGAGATGACGAGCTGCCTTATATGGGGCTTGCAACCGAGGATGAATGGGGAGGACAGGACAAGAAGCTTACCAGTATTGCAGATCCGACTGAAGGGTATCACGTTGGCGACAGGGACTATAATGACGGCAGATATTTGCGGCTTTCCGGAGGTACTATGAGCGGAAATATCGCAATGGGAGGAAATGATGTAACAGGTTCAGGAAATCTACTGGATAAGGCATCCTCCCAGACCGCGTCCGGCGCAAAAGGCTGGAGCGGATTTCAAACGTGGTCGGGAGGAGGGAGGTTTGAGCCGGGGTCAGCTGGTAGTAATTACCCGAAAATATATTACGACAGCGAGGTAGGCGGTGAAACTTACATAGCACCGACGGATCCGTATCACATCGCTACGAAACAATACGCGGATGGTCTTGTTGCGGGTATTACCGTTCCCGCGGTACCGTACAGCGCTACCGAAGTTATAGTAATTCATAATATCACGCAGGTGCTGGGTAAGATATATTCATCCATAATAAACGCTGCCAGCTATCTGAATACGCTTTCGCTTTCACTGACTCGAAGAGGAGTGATATATCTAAGGAATAACCCAAACACTAATTTTTATGTAGCGGCATCAGGATCGCTGCAGAATTACCAGAACTGGATTGGTTATGCTCCGGCTTTGATAAATAGTACGGGAGATTATAATGTGTGGAATAACCTCGGGACAGTTATCGTAGTATGCGAGAGCACTGCAACAAAAAAGATGACAATATCGAACTGTACTTTGATATTTGGCAATTCAAGTGAATTTATTCCGGGCAACCAGACCGGGGAGAGAACTTATTCTGAATTTTGTTTTTCTCACTGTGTGATAATAGCGTATAACAATACGACATTCAATAATTGCCTGTTAAAAGATTGTACGATAATTCATAGCGGGGCATATAAGGCAACATTAGAGAACTGCTCGGTAATGAACTGTTTCTTTAATAACGAGCCTGATATCGATGATACGAACGAGCCTGCACTTTATTCCGCGGGATTCGGCTGGAATATCCCGAATGACATAACCGCGCATATTGAGATCGGTGGGTCGTAATGGGATTGAAAGGATTTTGTGATTTATATAAGGGGATATAATTTGTAACTTTAGCAATGATAAGCCACGATCTACTGATAACAATAGTAATTACCATTACCCTAGGTGTAGCCGGGCAGCTGCTCGGTGAAAAGACAAGGCTCCCCGCAATTATATATTTATTGGGTTTAGGTGTTTTGTTTGGTCCGGATCTAATAGGGTGGGTAGATCCATCACTATTGGGAAAGGGTTTATATGCATTAACATTCCTATCTGTAGCAATAATCCTCTTTGAAGGTGGTTTGACTTTGCAAGTAAAGAATGTAAAGCAGGTATCAAAACCTGTTTTGTATTTGATTTCCCTGGGAGCTCTCATCACCTGGGCAGGCGGGGCTTTATTATGTAAAATTCTACTTGATACCAGCTGGACAATGGCAATACTATACGGTTCCCTGGTGATAGTAACAGGTCCTACCGTGATCGGTCCGCTGCTCAAGACAGTACGTGTAAAGAAAAGCATCCGTACGATCCTGAAGTGGGAGGGAATAATGATAGATCCCGTTGGCGCAATAATAGCCGTACTTGCCCTGGCTTTTGTGGTATCGGAGGAGGCGAGCATCGCTGATACAATAATGGGATTTGGGGTAAGGATACTCTTTGGAACATTCATTGGGCTTGTGGGAGGATACATTATGACCTACATACAAAGGATGAGGATATCGGAAAGCATTTCAACATTATCCATATTTGCAATTGTATTCCTGATCTTTGGAGTTTCGGAGATAGTAATACCCGAGTCAGGTATAATGAGCGTGACGATTGCAGGTATTGTAATGGGTAATATGAAGGTCCCCAATATTAGCGCAATTAAAGGATTTAAAGAAAAACTCACGATGCTCCTTGTAGCGGTTTTGTTCATATTGCTTGCAGCAAATCTGAGATTGAGCGAACTGTCGGCTATCGGCTGGAGCGGTGTACTGGTTGTATTGGGTTTAATATTCATAGTCAGGCCATTGAATATTTTTGCAAGTGTCCGGGAGAAGGACATCACTCTCAAGGATAAGATCTATTTAAGCTGGATCTCACCCAGGGGCATCATTGCTGCGGCAGTTGCATCATTATTTTCGGTGACATTGGCGGAGCATGGATTTGAAAATTCATCATTATTAGTCTCGCTAACTTTTATGACAATATTCATAACAGTAATCCTGCAGGGATTTACGGCATCTCCCGTAGCTAAATTGCTCGGTGTTTTGCAGCAGGGCAGAAACGGTGTGATCATACTCGGAGGAAATTCATTCTGCGTCGCGCTCGCAAAGGAGCTAAGCAATAATTCAATACCGGTATTATTGGTAGATTCAAACACATTGAACTGTCACCTGGCACGTCAGGAAGGAATAACCACGGAATGCGGTGATATATTGAGTGATGAATTCTGGGATGAAATGGATAAATCTCAAATGAATTATTTTCTGGCAGCAACCTCAAACAATGAATTAAATTCCCTTTCGGTGCAGGCAGCAAAGGAACACATAGAAAAAGAAAATCTTTACCAGGTCCGGAACGCATACAGAGGCCAAACGCAGGAATTTGACATAAAGAAAGTAGCCGGCAATCAGAATTATGATGTTTCGATAGACATATTAGGGGTTTCATCAGAAATTCAATATGGTAAGGCTGAGATAAAAGTAATCCCACGGGATAAGGTTACAGAAAACTCACGGATCCTGATGGGTGTAACCGAAAAGGATAAACCTGTATTTGCCAAAGATATCAGTGATATTCCTGATGTCACCAGGGTGATAGTCTTAGAGTAGATTTCTGAATATCTTCTTAGGTTTACCTGGATTTACCTGTTTGTCGATCCTTGAAGTCCGGGTCAATATGGATTCAACAGTCGAGAAATAGTAACTGCAATCGGAGCAAATCCTTCTTCTTACCTTATTTTTAGAGATATTTTCAGTTTTTAGTACTTTTGAGCGGTTTGAACCGCAAGCAGGGCATTCCATAACTTAGCCATTTAACGTTATATTTACAAATCAATATAGCAATTATTTATATAAATCGCAATAGTTACGGATATACCTTATGCAGAAAGTTTGGAACGGTGAGATTTTTTGATTTGAAAAAGAGGGGAATAATGAGTAAATTAATCTCTTGTAAAACAAAATCAGACTTAAATGCCATTAAGACATAAATCAGCTCAGAAGAGAGCAAGACAAACGATAACCAGGACCGAAAGGAATAAAGCTTATAAGGCTTTAATAAAACGTTCGATCAAGAATGTACTGGAAGACACGGATAAATCATCAGCAGGAGAAAAGTTTAAGCAATCGACGAGAGTATTCGACAGGGCATCGGTAAAGGGAATAATTCACAAGAATAAAGCAGCCAGAATAAAGGCAAGACTATCAAAGCATATCAATAGTTTGTAAACAGTCTATATAAGAGTTATATGCCCCGTTTGAATATTTCAGACGGGGCTTTTTGTTTTAGTACCGTTTCTTTTTCACCATATACGCAATCGCATCGATCTCCACTTTTACGTCCTTTGGCAGACGTGAAACCTGTACGGTGCTTCGGGCGGGCTTAGAGCCGCCAAAAAAAGAATTATACACTTCATTCATTTCCGCGAAGTCATCCATATTAGTGAGGTACACTGTGGTTTTTACCACGTGATCCATTGAGGAGTTATTATCTTCGAGGATGTGCAGAAGGTTTTCGAGGGCAATCCTGGTCTGGAT
>JAEYVS010000030.1 GCA_023429265.1 Bacteroidota bacterium
TTTTTACCTCTGTTTCCTCCTTCGCGCAGAATGACGGCGCTGGAAATACGGGGATGTCGTTCCTTAAGCTCGGCGTGGGAGCAGAATCCATTGCGATGGGTGAAGCTTACTCTACCCTCTCGGATGACGCGACTGCGGTAATATACAATCCTGCAAGGCTTAGCTTTGGGGATTCCAGGAATGTTACGCTTATGCATAATTCATCGATACAGGATATGAATAACGACTTCATAGCCGCTAAGTTTTCCTTTGGAAAGGTCGCTCTAGGGCTTGGTGTTTTACGCTCCGCTATTGATGACATAGAAATCAGGCAGACACCTGGAGACCCGATTGGAACATTTAGTTCAGACAATCTCTCAATCGGACTATCTGTGGCATATAAAATGTCCACGGACATTTCGGTCGGAGTAACAGCGAAATGGCTTTATGAAAAAATTTACATCGACGATGCAACGGGTTTAGGATTTGATCTGGGAGCTAATTACCAGAAGAATAATCTCAGCATATCGGCAGTGGTAGCAAACCTCGGCTCGATGGATGCGCTCCGTAATGTTGAGACCAAGCTTCCCACATTGATAAGGATTGGCGGCGGGTACACTTTCGCAAAGAATGATTTTGATTTCAGGCTCGCTCTTGAAGGCCTAAAAGTAATGGATGGCGGAGCATTTCATATCCACACAGGCGGTGAGGTCGGATACAAGGATTTCATCTTCCTCAGAGCAGGATATCTTTCCGGGTATGAGAATAAGAATCTGACTACGGGCATAGGCCTAAAATACAAAGGAATTAAGCTTGATTACGCCTTCGTCCCTTATACCGGCGAATTCGGTACCAGCAATGCCTTCTCCCTCGGATTCAATTTTAATTGAATGAGTATGTAAGCCAATGGCTGAATATTTCAATAGTTTTTTAAATTACGTAAACAACGGGAAAAATCTTTATAAGATATATATTTTTCTCGTTGTTTTTTTATGCGCGGTAAAGCTGCCCGCGCTTTTCTCAGCAGATATTCAGCCCTGGGACGAGGGTATGTACACTTCTCGCGTTCTTTCCATCCACATTAATGGCGACTTCTGGGACCAGAGCTCGCACTCCGTCGGAGGTTTTTACTCAGGCTCCCATCCCCCACTGCTTATCTGGATCGGTTATGTCTTCACACTTATACTTGGAACATCCGCCTGGGTCTTTAAGATCATACCCTTCCTGTTTGGACTGGGATGCGTTTTCCTGATATTAAAGCTCGGTCAAAAGCTTTTCGATCTCAAAACTGGTTTCTTCGCGGCTTTGATATTCGCAAGTAATCTTATGTTTAATATCTTCGCGAAACGGTTCCAGTTTGACATTCCGTACACGTTTCTGATACTTCTCGCGTTGTACTTTTTTACAATGTATATGTATGATCCGCGTAAAAAGTACATCATATACACCGGAATCGTTTTCGGACTTTGCCTGATGGTTAAGATACTTGTCGGTTTCTATATCCCCATAATCCTCTTCGGATTATACCTTCTCAAAAGAAAAGAGATACCATTTAAATTTTTCGACCTTGTTACGCTGACATCCATCGGTGTACTGATTGCTTTACCCTGGCACCTCTATATGATACTTACTTATGGAAATGACTTTATGCATTATTTTCTCGGATTCCATATACTTGATAGAGCCCTTATAGGGGTGGAAGAAAATGTAAAAGCCTCCGGTCCGTTATACCATATTAATTACCTTCTTAGCATTATTCCTTTTTCGATAATAGTATTTTTCAGTTTGTTCAGAGATATCCGGAAATTCCGTACCCTCGACTGGAAAAAAGTGCTTCTCTGGGTGTGGTTTCTTTCAGGTCTAATAATTACGGCGGTATTCCGTACGAAGCTCGAAGTTTACGTACTGCTCTTTCTCGCTCCCGGGTGCTTTCTTATTCCTCTATATATTTTTGAACTGAGAAAAGGCTTCACCATCGCAAAACTCTTACTTTTTTGCGGGGTGGTATTTAATGCCCTCTGGATGGCATCATTCTATTACCGCCAGGATATTAGGCTTTACATCGCCGGCTCTAACAAAATAATTATACTGTTAATGCTTGTTGTTTCTGTTATTTTGATGATTTCAGCGGGATATTTCTTTCTAAGGAAGTTCGACTTCGCAAAGTCCCTGCTGGCGCTCATTGTACTCTTTTTTATTGGAGCAAATGTCTTTTTCCTGGTTAAACCACCCGCGTGGGAGGTGGAGTTTGACCTGACATCCATTAAGAAAGAAATCGACAGATCCGGAAAAAGTAAAATACTGTATGTCGGAACGAATTTCCGCCACAATCCTCAGTTTACCTTTTATTTTGAGGGACTGGATATGGGCTGGGGAAACGCTCCATATTCTTATGAATTCATCGATGTGAAAAACGGCAGCAACGTTATTAAGGATAAAATTAATTCTCTCGATAAACAGCAATATAGCATCATCGTAGAAAAAGATAACATAAACAGAACAGAATACACAGAAACTTCTGAATTCATTCCGGAAGGATTTTCATTGATCAAAAAAACCGGAGGGTACGAACTGTACCGGGATAAATAAATGTTCGAGTGCATTAAAGTAAATATCAACGAAGACAAGGAATGGGTCGCATTTATGAAAACGAATTATAATTTATTCGCTGACCCTAAATTCCTGGCATATAATGATGTCTTTAAGAAAAAAATAAAATGGCATCACCTTAAGTTTCGTGATGACAAAACAAAAAAGATCGTCGCCATACTTACGGGTTGCGAACGTACGGATGTGAATGGCAAAGCGTTTATCTCCTGCAATGGAGCCAGCTTTGGAGGCTTCATATGGAACGACAAACTGGACCTGATCGATTACAACGAGATAATCCATACCTTCAGGAAACACGTCAAAAAAGACGGTTTCTCCCGAATAATACTGAGAAACCAACCGTTCATTTATCAGCATACCCCTAACGAAGAATATGAATATGCTCTTTTGCACGAAGGATTTTCCATTACGAAAAACTCAATAACAAATATCGTTGACCTGAACCATTTTGAGTTTGAGAGGCTTTCCAATCCAAAGAAACGTTCTATAAAGAAATCCGACTCGGATATTATAGTAAACTTGCTTGATGATGAGCTAACCGAAGATAATTTTGCTGAATTTTATGACGTGCTCCTGGAAAACAGGCAGCTTAAAAATGTAACTCCTACTCATTCTATTCACGAGCTAATCTATCTTAAAAACAATCTGCCTGATAAGCTTATACTATTTTATGCTAAGATTGACAATGAAATAGCAGGTATTTGCATTCTATTCAAGGTAAGAGATGATGTAATTTTGAATTTTTATATGGCGACAAAGGAAGAGTATAAACGCGCCCGGGTTTCGGATCTCATTCTTTTTAAATCGATTGAGTGGGCAAAGGAGAATGGGTTCCGCATCTATGATGTAGGAACTTCGAACATTGGGTATAAATTTCTCGAAGGGCTCTTCGCTTTTAAAAAGAAGTTTATGGCGAGCGGCTTTCTGAGAAAAACTTACGAATTATATATCAGTAACAAATAAACCATAACTGTGAATATTAAGAACAAAAGAATTTTACTTACAGGTGGTGCCGGTTTCATTGGAAGCACTCTTGCATCAAAGCTCCATAAAGATAACGAAATTGTCATTTACGACAGCTTTCATCGTGATTCGCTTTCCGCTAAAGGGCTTAAATCCAAAAACATTAACGTTATAAAGGGCGACGTACTGGACCTGCCTTCTCTTACAAAAGTAGCTGAAGATTTTAAGCCCCAGATCGTCGTTCATCTGGCAGCGATAGCGGGAATTGATACAGTTATTCTGAACCCGATCAATACTCTCGAAGTAAATATCCAGGGAACATTCAATGTGCTCAAATCTCTCGAGAAATATTCATCCAAGCTCGAACGCGTACTGGATTTCTCGACAAGCGAAGTTCTTGGGGCATATGCTTATAAATCTACCGAGACATCCAGCACTAATTTCGCTCCCGTAGGTGAAGCGCGCTGGACATACTCGATTAGTAAAGTCGCGGGCGAGCACCTCGTCCACAGCTACTATAAAGTGAAAGGCTACCCCTGCGTGACCATCCGTCCTTTCAATATCTACGGACCCGGGCAGGTGGGTGAAGGAGCAATTCAGATATTCATTAAAAATGCCGTCAAGAATAAAGATATCCTAATTCACGGAGATGGTGACCAGATACGCTCCTGGTGCTATATTGATGACATGCTGCAGGGAATAGAACTTTGTCTCACTAAGAAAAAAGCTGTCGGAGAGATTTTCAATATTGGAAATCCAAAAGGAACTGTAACAATATCCTCACTGGCAGAAAAGATCGTAACACTTTGTAAAACTAAGTCAAAAATAAAATACGTTCCAAAAAACTATGTGGACGTCGAGCTTCGCATCCCGAGCATCGAGAAGGCAACCGAGTTGCTTGGTTTTACTCCAAAGGTAGACCTCAACGAAGGTATTAAAAGAACTTTTGAATGGTATAAAAAAAATTTAGGGAAATAGTTCGCTTTTTATTAAACAAATAAGAATTCCCACTTTCTGACTATCACTATTCCTTAAGCACTGCCATGCAGTTTTTAGTTATCTTGACTTTAATTAGTTATAGCCTAAAAGAGCAAATCATTTGTTTCCCTCAAAGTATTTAATATCCTTGGACAGGAAGTTGAGAGGCTTACATATGGAATAAAAGATAAAGGAAATTATGTAGTTGAATTTAACGCAAAAAATAGAAATCTTTCCAGTGGAATCTATTATTATAAGTTAGAAGTATCTAATGGCTCTCAGCGTATGTTTTCATCAATGAAACGAATGGTATTAATTAAATAAATCTCTTAAAATGAAATTACTGGTGTTTTTAATGATGTTTATAATGGGAGCAACAACTACATTTTCTCAGCAAGGTTGGTTGCATCAAAACTTTGGGCCCGGTAATCTAATTTCAATAAATTTTATTAATAATACTGAAGGATTTATATTCCGAAGCGACAAATATTTATTAAAATCTACTAATTCGGGAGAAAATTGGACTCCAACATCTTTAAGTTTAGGAAACGTAAGAGTGGACAATGGTATGTTTTTAAATGAATCTGCAGGTGCATTTATTGTTTTTAGTAACACCCATTATTGGAGTGGCATTTATGTAACTTCAAATGGTGGAATGACATGGAACCATTCTGAACCTAGTGTGCAAGGAAATATTGACTTACGTAAAGTAAAAATGATAAATAATTCAACCGGGTATGCTGTTGGTACAGATGTAGATTTAGATGGGGATTTACCAGTAGATGCGATAATTTGTAAGACAACCGATGCAGGACAAAATTGGAACATAAATTATCCTAGCGGATTTTACTATAATGATATTATTTTCATTAATGATAATACAGGATTTGTTTGTGATTTTTCAATTTTGCAAACGACAAACTCCGGACAATTTTGGTTTTTACACTCTCAAACCTCAAGAGAAAGAATTTCGTTTTCTGAATTTTTTGGAGACACTATATATTTGTCTTCTTCGGATGGATATGTCGCAAAAAGTACAAACCTTGGTGCTAATTGGACTGAAAACTTTACAGGAATTAATCAACATTTGACGGATATTCATTTTATTGACAACCAACTTGGCTTCGCAATTGGTGATTCCGGCGGTATTGTTAAAACTTCTAATGGTGGGAGTAATTGGATAATTCAAAATTCCGGTACCAATAAAAAATTAAATGAATTATGGTTTATTAACAAAGACACGGGATTTATTGCGGGAGATAGCGGATTATTGTTAGTCACGTATAATGGTGGCGTTACTTCCCTATCCCAAAATTATCAGTCTACTCCTGAGAAATTCCAATTACATCAGAATTTCCCTAATCCGTTTAATCCCTCTACTATTATACGGTTCGATCTTGTTAGAAGCGGATATATACGTCTTTCGGTGTATGATATATCAGGTAAAAGATTATCAGTTTTAATAAATGAAAGTCTTTCACCCGGTTCATATGAATATAACTTTAATGCAGACAACTTACCGAGTGGAGTTTACTTTTATAAGATTGAAACGGAATCCTTTACAGAAACAAAACGAATGGTTTTGATTAAATAATTTAAATCTTACTTTATGATTCCTCACGGGATCTCATAAGGCGTTCTCTTGTGGTAAGGGGAGTGCCTTTTTTTACGCGTTTTACAAAGCTCTCAAATAAGCCGCCCATCCTGCACAAAACCTCAATTTAACCGCAAAAATGGTAATTATTTTACCTTTGAGAGAATGGATAATTAGAAGTAATTTAAATATCTAATTAATGGATTATTGGCAATATCACTTTGCCGGAACTTTTGAATGGTACAAAAAAAATATAAATGAAGTTCTTTTATCTCGCGCACGGAATAGTCAGTTACGTCTGCCTTAAAGACCTCCTAGCAAAGGATTGCACTCCTGCGTTTGTCGTCACTCATAAGGACTATGAATATGAAAAGCTTAAGGATGCATTTTACATTCCTATGAAAGCTTTGTGTGAGAAATATTCTGTGCCGTTATATGGTGTAGAAAAGATATCCGGATTAAATAAAGAAATAGCAAAATGTGAGGTCGGTATCTGCCTCGGCTTTATGGAAATATAACTGGCCAAAATGTAGCGGTGGGGATTATAAAGCTACGTTCACATCAAGTACATTCAATTCTTTTTATATGGGGACTTCTAACAGATATACTGGTGAATCTACTTTCCATTTATGGGGAAAACCTATATTAGATATTAATTGCAACACAATATATGATCCATTATTAAATCAAATAGACGAAGCTACTTATTGTGGAATTGGAGGCGATTCAAATACAAATTTTGATATTGGATACAATGATGTTTTTTCTCCGTGGAGTAATCCACCAATTCACATAGCAAATCAAAATGACAGCTTAACGATTGAGATAGAAAGCAGAGATTCAAGGGATGGCAGCTTAAAAGTGAATTTTTATTTTGATAATATGATTGATGCTAAACCATCTAAGACTCAAGATTTAGTAGTAACTGAAGATTTTATAGGTTCAACAGAAACGGTTTTTCATCCTCGATTAGATTGGACTGCAAATTTAGAGCCGGATTTAAAAGAATATAAAATATCTAGAGGTGGAATTGTTTACCCGGGAGTTGACCCGACATATTCTCAAATTGCAACTACAACAAATAATTATTTTGTAGACAATTCTGTGACCCTATACACTGCACAAGCTGGAAGTGGTGGATGTACTTATGAATATCAAGCTGTTAGCTATAGAATTGTAGCTGTTGATCTTACAGATAAAGAATCTGTGCGTTCAGAAAGAGATACTATTTGGGGATATAGCGATCCTTGTGCGCCGGAAGAAAGACCCTTCGGGAATGAATTAGAAAATTTTGAATATGGATTAGACCAAAACTATCCAAATCCTTTTAACCCTGAAACCATAATTAGATTCAGCCTTAAAGATCAATCATTTGTTAGGTTAAAAATTTATAACGTTTTGGGTCAGGAAATTGAGACGCTTGTGAGTGATGTTCGGGACAAAGGAAATTATACCGTTGCATTTAATACAAAAAATAGGAATCTTTCCAGTGGTATTTATTACTATAAATTAGAAGTCTACAAAAATAATCTACAAATATTTTCTTCTATCAAACGAATGATGTTAATAAAATGATGGCGAAAGCAAAATTTATAATTTTGTTGAGTATTTGTTTGTTTTACGGAAAGTATGCCTTTTCTCAGCAAGGATGGATACATAAAAATTTAGGAACTGGAAATTTAGTATCAATTAATTTTATTAGTACTCAGACTGGGTACATTTTTAGAAGTGATAAATATTTATTTAAAACTACAACAAGTGGGGCGTCTTGGGATTCTTCTTTAATTAATGCTCAAGGTTTAGGTATTAGGCAGGGTTGTTTTATTACAGAAAATCATGGAGCCTTTATGCCTGTCCCAGGTATTACCACAAATGGAGGGTCATCATGGAATCAAGGTAGTATACCATCAGTCGGAGGTTTTTATCCTCAAAATATATATATGCATAACGATTCAACTGCCTTTCTTTCCGGAGTTGATTTAGGAAATTTCGTTCCCTACATTTTTAAGACTACAAACGCAGGCCTTAATTGGTACCAAGTGTTTGCTGGTGGAGGAGCGAATAACTATGCTGATATAACCTTTATTAATGATAGTACAGGCTTTCAATGCAGATTTACTATTTTAAAAACTACAGACAATGGCTCTTCGTGGTTCACATTATCACATACCAGTAGGCAAAGAACAAAATTCTCAAAAGTGTTCGGCGATACAATGTATCTTGCCTCTGCAAATGGATATGTTGCAAAAAGTATTAATCTTGGAGCTAATTGGACTGAAAACTTTACAGGTATAAATCAGCTTTTGACGGATATTCATTTTATTGACAACCAACTTGGCTTCGCAATTGGTGATTCCGGCGGTATTGTTAAAACTACTAATGGTGGGAGTAATTGGATAATTCAAAATTCCGGTACCAATAAAAAATTAAATGAATTATGGTTTATTAACAAAGACACGGGATTTATTGCGGGGGATAGCGGATTATTGTTAGTCACGTATAATGGTGGTGTTACTTCCCTATCCCAAAATTATCAGTCTACTCCTGAGAAATTCCAATTACATCAAAACTTTCCAAACCCTTTTAATCCCTCTACTATTATACGGTTTGATCTAGTTCAAAGCGGTTATACTCGCCTTTCTATATATGATGTATCCGGCAAAAAAATAACTGTTTTAGTGGATGCAAATCTTTCACCCGGATCGTATGAGTATAATTTTAATGCCGAAAATTTACCGAGCGGAGTTTACTTTTACAAAATAGAATCAGAGGCATTTACAGAAACAAAACGAATGATTTTGATTAAATAATTTAATTCTTACTTTATGATTTCTCACGGGATCTTATAAGGCACTTTCTTGTGGTAAAGGAAGTGTCTTTTTGTTTTAGAATGTTTTCATATTAGCGGTTCGGGCGAAGTAAACCTTTATTTAACCGCAAAAATGGTAAATATTTTACCTTTGAGAGAATGAATTATTAGAAGTAATTTAAATATTTAATTAATCGATTATTGGCAATACACTTGCCGGAACTTTGAATGGTACAAAAAGAATCTCAAATGAAGTTCTTTTATCTTGCGCACGGAATAGTCAGTTATGTCTGCCTTAAAGACCTCCTCGCAAAGGAATGTACCCCCGAGTTTGTGGTCACTCATAAGGACTATGAATATGAAAAGCTTAAAGATGCATTTTACATTCCAATGAAAGCTTTGTGTGAGAAATATTCTGTGCCGTTATATGGTGTAGAAAAGATATCCGCATTAAATAATGAAATAGTAAAATGTGAGGTCGGTATCTGCCTCGGATTTATGGAAATAATCAAAAAAGAAACCCTTGATCTGCCTGAACACGGTATTATGAATATCCACGGAGGAAAGCTCCCCAAATACCGCGGACGGGCACCGATTTCTCGTTCCATAATGAATGGCGAAAAATTCTTTACCCTAACTATGCATAAAATGGATGAAGGTGTGGATTCCGGTGATGTTTGCCTCGAAACAATTATTCCAATAACTGATAAAGACGACCTTAATTCACTTTACATAAAATGCGCTGCTGAGTCCGCACCACTTGTGGAAAGATTTTTTCAGGCCGTCGAGCGGGGAACACTCACATGCCGTAAACAGGACCTTTCCGAAAACCCGCAGCCGTTTCGAAAAATCACCGACGAAGAGCGGCATATCAACTGGAATAATACTTCACGTACCCTGTTTAATCTTGTCCGTGCACTGGTTCCTCCATTCCCCGGAGCGTTCTTCATTTATAAAGGCAAACAATACCTCACCCTTAAAGCCAACATTCTTCTCGATAATAATGTCGGCAGTCCCGGCGAAATACTCTTTGTAGAAGATAAGGCGCTAATCGTTAAATGCGCGGAAGGCTCTCTCGAAATTGTTTCTATCGCGGATGAGAACTTGAATCCCGTCACAATAATTGATACCTTTGAGAAAGGAGAAATTCTGATTTGATTATAGATTCCCACATACACATTGGCAAATGGAGCGAAATATTTTTTAACTACGAATCAACCGTAGAAGAAGCCGTTAAAGTTATGAAGTCTTCCGGTGTCAGCGCCGCGCTAACAATGCCCACAGATGCTACACCAAATTCCGAGCTTTTTGCTCAGACTCACAATCACCCTGATTTCAAATTTTATTATATGGCGTGGATAAATCCCGCCGACCCTGATCTCGATGAATTTCTCGAAAAGAATATAGATGCCATCTCCGCATTCAAGATACACCCCTCTATACAAAGAATGAGAATGTCGGACGATCCTTACGATAAATATTTACAGATTGCCGCAGAAAAGAAAAAACCCGTCATAGTCCACTGCGGACGCTGGCAGGAAATCGCTAGCTACAAGTTCCCTCTCGAGTGCGCTGAAAAATATCCCGATCTAACAGTCGTCCTCGCCCATCTTGGCGGTGACCAGCCGGGGCTTTTTCTGCAGTGCGCGGAAGACGTGAAGAATGGAAATTACCCGAATGTTTACCTCGGTACAGAGTCTGTGCGTGAATTCCATTTCGTGAATAAAGCGGTACACACCGTCGGAGCTGAAAAGGTCATCTTCGGCAGCGACTATAATCTCGGGCTTCCCCTGACATACATCCCTATCGTGGAATCACTAGACATCCCGGCTTTCGATAAAGACCTTATCTTTAGCGGTAATATCCTACGCTTAATAAATAATTAGCCTGAGTTGATTGCCTAAATCCCGCATACTTCATATCGCCCCCCAGAATTTCGCCGGCATGCCAATGGACTTTAACCGCATGCAGCAGAAGGCAGGATATGATTCACGGCTCGTTACAATTTTCCAAAATACATTAAACTTCGAGGAGGATATCGCCCTCGACATAAAGCTCCCTACCGGCTCGCTCGCCTCAAAATGGCGTAATTCCAAAATGGAGCTGACCGGAGCAGTCCCTAGACTGAAATTCATCGAACCAAAGAATGTCGCCGAAAACGTGTACTTCGCATTTCGTGACCTGAAAAACAAGCTGAAGATCGACAATACAATAAAGCAGTATAATCTTTACGATTACGATGTGTACCACTTCGACGGAGGAATGGACTTCTACCGGGACCTCCGTTTCGCGAAAGAGGTCCATAAACGCGGCAAAAAATTAGTCTGCTGCTACTTTGGCAGTGACCTGCGCACACGAGGAATTTTCAAAGAGCTGGACAATATGAGCAGCCTTAATCTTACCGTAGAGTTCGATCACCTCGCGCTCTACCCGGGAATAAATTACCTCTTCTTCCCCTTCGATGTACACAGTTATGAGATTAAACCGAAGAACAATTCTAAGCTCCGTATAATCCATTCCCCCACTAACCGCAAATTCAAAGGCACAGATAAGATATTACCCATTATAGCTGAGATCGAAAAAGAACGTCAGATAGAATTCATTCTCGCAGAGAATATGGACCGTAACAAGCTGCTCGAAATAAAACAAACCTGTGACCTCGCGATAGACCAGGTCGGCGGCGAGATGGGCGGCTCAGGCTACGGAAAAAATTCCATCGAGAACCTCTCTATGGGCATCCCGACATTCACCGAATTTTCACCGGAGTACCTCGAGTTTATTCCGGAGAACCCGATGATACACAGTACTATTGACACCCTAAAACAAAATCTGCTTTCACTCATCGATGACGAAAAGCTGCGAAAAAACAAGATATTGGAGGGACGCCGCTGGGTGGAAAAATATCACTCATTCGAATCCGTAAACCAAAAGCTCGAGGAGCTATACCGAAAACATAACATTATACCCGGTTAAATGACAGACACCCCGCAAATACAGCCCCAGCCCGGCACCCCGGAAAAATCGCACGTGAAAACCCTGTTCTCGCATACGGTCTATTACGGTATCGGCTTATTCCTCAATCGCTCGCTGTCCGTGCTTTTGCTACCGCTATATACGGCTTATTTTTCTCCGCAGGACCTCGGGGTGTACTCGCTCATTTTTTCGCTCTGGGTATTCCTTAATATCCTGTACGTTTACGGGACCGAGACCTCATTCCTTAAGTTTTTCATCGATGCTAAGGACATACGGGATAAATCGTCCATTTACTGCACTTCGCTCGTTATGATCACTGTTTCGTCGCTTGTGTTTTCATTGCTCTTATATTATTTCTCTTATAAGATAGCACTGCTGATCAATTTCTCTAATTTCATACAGGCGGGTAAGCTCATCGAGATCCTCGCTGTGCTGATATTTTTCGATGCGCTGTCCCGATACCCGCTGCTGCTCCTCCGCGCGGAGCTAAAAGCCAAAACCTATGCCATCATCACTGCCGGCGCGCTGGTAATAAACCTCACACTGAACATTATTTTAATAACAGGTTATCACTACGGGCTCGAATCGATTTTTTACGCGTACACTGCATCGGTTATTTTTACGCTGATAGCCGGGCTCATCGTAACCCGCGGCTATCTGAAGCCCCCGGTTTCTTTCGCTATGATGAAGCGGCTCGTCTCGTACGGGAATAAGTTCATTTACATCGGTGTGCTCGTCATACTCGTGAGCCAGTCCGACCGCTACTTCCTGAAATACTTCTTCGATGAGTCGGTGGTCGGGATCTACTCTGCGAATTACCGGCTGGCGTCCGTGATGTCGCTCGCTATCGCATCGTTCAAGTTCGCGTGGACACCTTACTTCCTCAATCTCGCCGAAAACCCGGAAACCAAAAAGGTCATCTCGAATGTCTTCACGTACTTCGCGTTTGTGGCGCTGGCGATATTC
>JAEYVS010000113.1 GCA_023429265.1 Bacteroidota bacterium
GAGATCACCAGCGCGGTTTTCCATCTAAAATATACCCTGAAAATAGAAAGCAATGTTACGATTATTATTATTACATATGCCACATTAAGCCCTGACACAGCTATCAAATGCATCACACCGGTTTTTACGAAAGCATCTTTTATTTCGGCAGAGATATCGTTTCTCTGTCCCGTGACCAGCCCTTTCAGGTATTCTGCCTCATCACCGGACATATTTCTATCGATCGTTTCTGTCGCGAAATACTTGGCAGGAAAAACAAGCTCTTGTTCTATAAAACCAAGGTTTCCACCTGATACCCTATTTACATTTTCATACCCGAAGGTTAGAAAACTCTTATATATGTCCTGAGTCTCTAAGTACTTTTTATAATCAAATTCACCGGGATTTCTTTCGCCCCACGGTGTGAGTAATCTTCCGGTTATCTCTATCCTGTCGCCCGCTTTAAATATTGGGGGGTTTATATTGTCTTTGTATTTACTTTTAAATATTGTTGTAATCACTTCACCGTCGACTGATATGGTATCGGTCTGAGTTATCAATCCATCTGCTTCGATGTTAAATCTGATCCGGGTTGAGTCATAGTCGGGAATGTCGTTAATTATTCCTGTTAGTTTGTAGTCTGTTTTCGGGGGAGTGTCAGGTATGTAGGCTATTGAGTTCTCGGGAAGCACATACTCGTCCAGTCCCGCTCTGAATATTCCAAAAGCCATTATCATTGAACCTATCAAAATAAAACCGATTATGGCATTAGAATAATATATTAGATAAATAGCTGACGCTGCTAATAATACTGAAAGAATGATAAATATTAATATGTGGTTGATATTGAAAGAAGATCCGATGAGTATACCTAAAGAAAGGATGACTGCTGCCTTTAATGCTGGTATGTTTTGTAGTTTTTCCAAGATGTTTACTGGACTAAAATAATTCAATCTGTAAAACTTTTCAAATAAAAAAATATTGTTAAATCTCTCTCTTACTATATTCAGTGAACTCTGTGTCTCTGTGGCAATAAGAACCCCTGTTAATTTTCCTCAAAATTCAATAAATTAGGATTACATTGCTCATTTAACTTTCCGATGCTTAAACTGGTTAGGCGTACATTTTCATTTATTTTTTTCCTCATTATTGCGCTTATTGTTTATTTTGTGTTTATACAACCACGGTTAGATGAAAAATCCGGTAACAATTCTGAACATTTTTCCGTTGATTCCACGCAAAAAACCCGTACTTTTGTAAAAGATGTTATAGATGGGGATACCTTCATAATTGAAGATGACAGCCGTGTGAGAATGCTTGGTATCGATGCTCCCGAAATGCGAGGTTCCGGTAAAATGGATAATGACTCAAAACGCACGGGACAGGATCAAAAAACAATTTCCATACTGGGACAAAGGTCTTACGAATATCTTAAAGACCTTATTGAAAATAGAGAAGTTTTTCTTGTCCGGGAACAAAATTACGAGGATAAGGATAGATATGGTAGACTGCTCAGATACATTTACCTTAAGGACGGGACTTTCATTAATGGAAAAATGGTAGCAGATGGATACGCGCAGGTTTACAGAAAATTTGACCTCAGCAAAAAGAACGAGCTTATAGCTATGGAAAACGACGCGCGAAGGAATAAAAAGGGATTATGGGATTCTATCGAAGGTACTAAACAGTTCAAATAATCTTATATTAATCAAAATTCTTACAATGAAAACACTCATTACAAGAAATTCCTCATTTGCAGTTGCCATCTTGATGATTGTTGCTGTTGTCCTCGGATGCGGGCAGCTAACCGATCTGATGGGAAAGAGCGATAAACTTTATTTCTGTGAAAACTACATCCCGTCCACTGACAATTGCGAAGGTGAAAGCACTAAGTACACCACAGGTACACTTACCGTAATGGCTAAGCTCAAAGAACCAATTGGAGTTACTAATGTTAACATAAACATTTCCGATAAAGCTACCGGAGAAGCAGTTGATACATTTCCGTTTACCGTGTCGACGAATATGGATTACATATACTTCGATGACGTTGCATTCAGGGAGCCGGGTAATTACAAGGTCAGCCTGCTCAAAGAAGATGGTACGGTTATCGTAAGTAATGATATTGAAATAGTGGATTAAATTTCCTTATTTCAGTAAATCATTATATTGCTGAAATGAAGACAAAACAAATATTATTTCTGGTTTTTTTGCTTGCGGTGACATATTCGCTGAGCGGATGCAACATTATACGAGGATTTATCGGCGCGGACAGGCTGTATTTCTGCGAAAAGTATGACCAGGTGAATGACTTCTGTGAGGGAAAAGGTGAAAAGTTTGGTGTTGGAAGTCTTGCCGTTTTGGCTGACCTCAAAAAACCCATTGGCGTAGAGGAAGTCTATATTAATGTAAAAGACAATGCTACCGGTCAGAATGTGCATAATTTCCCGTTCACCGTAAAGCCGGATATGGACTACATTAATTTCAAAGGAGTTACTTTTACATCCGCAGGCAGTTACAAGGTCAGCCTTATTAAAAAAGACGGTTCCCTGGTGGCAAGTAACGACCTCGAAATTGTGAATTAATGTAATTAAATCAGATTCTCAATCTCTTGGGATGCTATATTCTTAAGGAGCAGTATATACTGCTCCTTTTTAGTTTTTAGCCCTGGGGATTAAACTCGGGGTTATGTACAATTTCCCGCCTTACATTTTTCCAAAAAAATCCATATCTTTATTGATATTATTTTTTGAGGTACGGTTTATAATGGCGAAAACAACGACGAAGACAAAGAAAATCCTTGATTTAGCAATTACATTTGACGACGTCCTTCTTGTGCCCCAAAAATCCTCTGTACTTCCCAGGGAAGTAAAGCTCACGACCCGCTTAACAAATAACATTCAGCTTAATATTCCAATCATTTCCTCTGCGATGGACACCGTCACGGAGTCTGAAATGGCTATTGCCATAGCTCGTGAAGGCGGCATAGGCATCATTCACAAGAATATGCCCATCGAAGACCAGGCAGCGCAGGTGGATAAAGTAAAACGAAGCGAAAGCGGAATGATACGAAATCCCATAACGCTTCTCGCTGATAAAACCATAGGTGACGCGCTCAAACTAATGGAAGAGTTTAAGATCTCCGGCATCCCTATCATTAATGGAGATAATAAGCTTATTGGCATATTGACAAATCGTGACCTGAGGTTCAGGCCTGATCCGAACATTCCTGTTGAGCAGATTATGACCCGTGAAAACCTTATCACAGCGCCGGTCGGTACAGACCTGGATAAAGCCGAGAAGATACTGCAGAATTACAAAATTGAAAAGCTTCCCGTAGTCGATAAAAGAGGAATTCTCAAAGGCTTAATTACATTCAAAGACATTCAGAAGAGGAAGAAATTCCCGCTTTCCTGCAAGGATGAATACGGAAGACTGCGAGTTGGAGCGGCAGTAGGCGTTACCGCTGATACCATCGAGAGGGTCCAGGCACTCAAGGAAGCAGGTGTAGATGTAATTACCATAGATACGGCGCACGGACACTCTGCAGGAGTTCTCGAGATGGTAAAGCTTATCAAGAAAAAGACAGGTGTCGAACTCATTGCCGGGAATGTAGCTACGGCAGAAGGCACTTTAGAGCTCATAAAAGCCGGAGCGGACTGTGTAAAAGTCGGTATTGGCGCAGGATCGATTTGTACTACACGTATCATAGCAGGTGTTGGCGTTCCTCAGATGACAGCAATCATAGAATGCGCTGAGGAAGCGAAAAAGCATAACATACCTACCATAGCAGACGGCGGACTTAAGCAGACAGGTGACATTCCAAAAGCCATTGCCGGCGGAGCGGATACAGTTATGATCGGCGGAATGTTCGCAGGAGTGGATGAATCACCCGGCGAAAAGGTTTTATATGAAGGAAGAAGCTTTAAAATGTACCGTGGAATGGGCTCCATCTCCGCTATGAAAGAGGGAAGCAAGGACAGGTACTTTCAGGATGTGGAGGACGACATCAAAAAGCTCGTTCCTGAAGGCATTGAAGGAATCGTACCGGCTAAAGGACCTCTCAGCGAAACAATATACCAGCTTGTCGGCGGTCTCCGCGCGGCTATGGGATACTGCGGCGCAAAGAACATCAAAGATATGAAAACCAAAACCCGCTTCGTGCAGATCACGAATGCAGGCCTCAAAGAATCACACCCCCACGACGTAAAAGTCACCAAGGAAGCCCCGAACTATAGCTTTAAGTAGATCAGAAATTAATTGCCGCTCCGCCCTGGAATGCAAGGAAATTTAATCCTTTATCACCGGAAACATTATGGTAGTTGCTTTCTATAAAGAGTAAAACTCCGTTCGATAAGGTGTAATCACTTCCAATTCCTATTGCTCCGCCATAATCATTTTCAGATTCTTCTATTCGCTTGGAGGGATCATACTTATTGGTATTATAAATTCCTCTGCTTATTTTTGAGTATAAATAAAATTTTTCGCTCAGATCAACACCCATTTTCACTCCAAGTGATATTTGTATCATTTTACTGATTGGTGTGTCATCGTATGTTAAATTTCCCTTACTCTGCAATTTTGTGTATGCAAAGTCTGCGATTAGAGTAAAATGTTTGTTAAGTCTGTATCCTGCCTCAAGTCCCAGAGTTGTTTCAGGGCTGTTGAAATCTGAAAAATCTCCCACCGGTATCATTTCAGCTGCAGTTGCGGAGATCGAGAATCTCTTATCCTGCGAATCATCTTGTGAATCATTCTGGGGAATATTCTGTGCAAAAAGATCTGAGGAGAAGGAAATAAGCAAAGCGATTAAAAAAGTTTTGGTATTCATTTTTTATGGTAGTTTAATTTTTTAAAAATCGAATTTGATACCGCCCTGAATGGTCATAAAATTAAAATTATCATCTGTAAATACATTGTGAAAAACCGCTTCTGCGAATGCTCCAACGCTTTGATCGTATTTATATAATACCCCTCCTCCGGAATTTATTCCGAAAGAGTTATATGATATTTCATGGGGATAAATTTCCGTGTCAAATTCTCTTACATTGTACAGCCCTGCCTGAATTTTCCCATATGGGAAAATATTATCCGAAACTGTGAAATATTGTTTGAATCCTGCAGAATAATTATATGCTCTTGTATAATCATTATAAAATTCTATTGGTAAAGGGGGATTGCTTTCAAAATCATTGACAGAAAAAGTTAATGTTGCAAATGTTGAACCAGAAATTTTATAATTTGCTTCTATTCCCCATGTAAAGTCGGTTGTTAAGAAATCCGTTTTGGATGAAAAAGGAACAACTGATCCGTAATACCCTTGAACGGAAAAACTTTTATTTGTCTGAGAATAAGATGAATTGGAAATTATAGAGATTAAGGATACGATTAAAACTACGGCTAATTTTATCTTCATTGGTAGCATTTTAGTTAATGTTAATGTATTATATAAATTTATATTTAATAATACAATATATTTTAGTACATTTTCGAATTGTTATTCTGCCAATATGAATAAAAAACTTCTCATAATATTGTTTCTTGCGCTCGTCGTCAGGTTAGTGCATATAAGCTACCCCATTTCAGGGTGGCACTCCTGGCGTCAGGCTGATACCGGAGCAATTGCCCGTAACTTCCACGAAACCGGACAATCCATAATTTACCCGCAGATCGATTGGGCAGGAAATTCACAGGGCTTTGTGGAGAGTGAATTCCATATTTATCCATACATCGTTTCGACTTTATATTCCATCTTTGGAATGGATGATATGTGGGGCAGGGTGGTTTCCATTATCTTTTCTTTGTTTACCATATACGGATTATTTCTGCTCGTACGGAAATATATCTCCGAAAAAACTGCTCTCTGGGCAGCATTTATTTACGCTTTTATTCCAATGAATATTTATTTCGGGCGGGCATTTATGCCTGAATCAGCTATGCTGTGCTGCTCGGTATTCGGTATATACTTTTTCTCGCAGTGGATGGATAAGCAGAATCTGAAAAATTTTCTTCTTGCATTCCTGTTTGTCAGCTTCGCTATATTAATTAAACTTCCCACTGCATACATAGGTCTTCCGCTTTTATTTCTCGCTTTGAATAAATACGGCGGCAGAGCATTTATTAATTGGAAAATAATTCTGTTTGTTATACTTGTATTCATACCTGTTGCCTTGTGGTATTATCACGCCCACCAGTTATTTATTAACGGGGGAGCTTCTTTTGGTATTTGGAATGCAGGCGAAGATAAATGGGGAAATTTCAATCTTATTATTACACCAAAATTCTACAACGATATTTTTCTGGCGAGTATTGCCGAACGCCATCTTACCTACGCCGGTTTTGTTATGTTCCTTGTCGGATTGTTTATTAAAAGACAATCAATGCAGGAGAGATTATTTGATTGGTGGCTCATTGCTGTGATTGTTTATTTTCTGATAGTAGCGAAGGGGAATAATGTTCACGATTACTATCAGCTTCCTTTTGCTTTACCGGCAAGCGTGTTTATCGGAAAAGCATTTGCTAAAGTGATAGATCCGGATAATATCAGGCAGTCTTTTATAAGAAGTAAACTTTGGTTTTCACTTACATCAGTAGTTTTAATTTGCCTTGTCCTCTTAAGCTATTTCAGGATGGCAAACTTTATGAGCAAGGAAGATGTCAATTCTCCCATATTCAAGCTTTCCAATGAAATGCAGTCAGTCTCATCCAGGGATGAACTCGTTATAACGATGTCCAGCGGGAATCCCGCTGTGCTTTACCATACGCATCGCAAGGGATGGGTTGCCTGGACTGTTCAGATGAATGATGAGTTCCTGAATGAGAAAATAAGCGAAGGGGCTAAATATGTTATCGGTGAAAAAAGTGACCTCAAAAGTGATGCAGATTTCAATGCAATCCAATCACTGATGGAAAAATATACCACTGTAAGTAATAATGACGAATATTATATTATTAGACTCACGAACTAAATTCTCAACAAAATGTACAGATCAATCGACGATTTTTTAAACGCCTGGGCTTACGAAAGCTCATCTACTTTAAAAGTTTTTCAAAATCTTACCGATGAGTCCCTGAATCAAAAGGTCACCCCGGACGGCCGTTCCCTCGGATTTATCGCGTGGCATACAGCCATTACCATCCCGGAGCTGATGGGAAAAACCGGTCTCAATGTAAGCGGTCCCCCGGAAGATGCTCCCGTCCCTGCAAATGCGGCAGATATTGCAGCTGCGTATAAAAAAGCATCTGATTCACTTGTGGAACAATTGAAGGCAAACTGGAATGACTCGATGCTCGAAGAAGAGGACGATATGTACGGCGAACCCTGGAAGAAAGGACAGTCCCTCACAAATCTCATTATGCACCAGGCTCACCACCGCGGACAAATGACAGTCCTGATGAGACAAGCGGGGCTTA
>JAEYVS010000142.1 GCA_023429265.1 Bacteroidota bacterium
AACCTCAAAACCCGGCTCGCCCTGGTTCCCCGCCCCGCCCGATGACCCCACACCACCCGCATCCGCGGAATAAGTTATATTATGTCATTACCCGCCTGCCCCGCTTGTCATTCCCCGGGCGTATTGACCGGGGAATCCAGAGGATAAAATTTATTGATTATAAAATGCCACTTCGGAATAAAGATCCCTCCATTCAGGATTATTCTTTTCTATCAATTTAATCTTCCAATCACGATTCCAGTTCTTTAATAACTTTTCACGTTTAATTGCGGAGACCGGGTCTGCAAACATTTCGTAATGTACAAGTTTAGAAATATCATACTTCTTTGTGAAACCATCGTTTGATTTGCTTTTGTGACTAAATATTCGGCCTGAGATGTGAGAAGTCACACCGACATAGAGTGTGCCGTTCTTTTTATTAGATAGTATGTAAACAAAGTAGGTTTTTGACATGGTAGAATGTGTGATAAGTGTTTTAAATATTCAAGGTTTTAGTATGGTGCGACTCGTTCATTTTATTGAGACCGAAAGAAAGTTTTTACGACGGATTAGATGAGTGGTCTGGATCCCTCCCGATATAAGACATCGGGACAGGCCTCCCTCGTGGGGATGACAAGGGGCAGGCGGGGGATGACAAATTGGGTGGGGATACGTTCCCTCCGAAGGAGTCGTAGACAAATCAGGAGATTGCCTGTCTGCCCCAGGCAGGGGAACGAGGGAATGACAAATATATTTATCTTGCCGTAGTCACCACTACTGGAAACATTGTGCCGAAGGCATCCCTGTGGGAAACATTGTGCCGAAGGCATCCCTATGGGAAACATTGTGCCGAAGGCATCCCTATGGGAAACATTAATAATTGAAGATTACGGAATTATCTCCCACCACCTTTCTTCATCTGCGCCTATGGGCTCGGGTCCGGTGATCGTGCCGTCTTTATGTACAGTCAGCTTATTCCCTGCCTCGACAATAATCTCCATCAGTTCCGTATCCTTCTGAACCTCTGATGATATCTCCATCATTTTCTGCGAATATTCCTCCAGCGTGATCTTACCCTCTTCGAATTCCTTTGCGAGCTTTTCGAGTTTTTCCGCTTTGCCTTCTATGCTTGATATCACAGTTGTTGGCCTTACCTCTACGGAGCCTTCATATACCTTTATTATGTTGGTGTTTGCATCGGTTTCGACCGCGAATTCCGTCCCCCTTACCCCGATAGCGCATACCTGGGCAGACACTTCAAATTTTCCTCCGCCGACCAGTCTTTTTATCTTTGTCCATAGACTGCCCATATTGAGACCGGACCTGCTCTGAAGCTGATCGCATATTTTATTATCAGGAGTGAATTTAGAATTTTCATCTACTACCATATATGACCCGTCGCTCAATATGATCTTCACATATCCTCCGGGTCCGGTCACTATCTCCTCGCCTGCCCTTATTATGTCACCCGTCTTTGCCGCTTTCCTTGTCCAGGTATAAGCTCCCTCTCCTTCATCTTCACACGCTGATGGAACTGTAGTTCTGACCATCGCTTCCACCTGTCCTATGACCACTATTTCAAATGAGCAGTCCTCTGCAATTGTGTTTATTTCGCCTGAGCCGTCGAATGACAGTGAGTCGTGCGGGTCGGAAAGGAAAGGAGCGTTCGAAAATGAGGTATTGGAGTATGCAAGAAACAGAATAAAGAAAAGCAAAGAGGTAATATTGAATGATTTTATTGCGTTCCCAAATCGGAGTTTGGGAACGAGGGGAAACATTAAAGCAAGATTGAATTTTCTCATAGTTTTTTGAGCAAGGGATTTTTTGATTATTGAATGTTGTGAAATTTACGGGTATTCTTTTTAATAAGCAATAAGGGGGATTACAAGTCTGCCCGATGACAGGGGAACGAGAATATTTTACCTGGCTTTCTCTCGTATGTATGGGAATGATTGTTTTAAAAACGCCATTGCGCTAATTGCCGGCTGAATCCCGACTTGTCGGGTGAAGTAAAATTCAGAGGCTTTTTGTGTTTACGACGAAGTCGGAACGGGGAAATATTGTCTGAGCAAAAATATATCTGAATATTAATCCGGCACTCAAACGCGAGTTTATTTCCCCGAACAAAAAACGCAGGAATTTTAGGCAATTGAGCTAAGGCTTGATCTTTTGCTACTGGAGTTTATCCCGCACTTGATGCGGGACATCAAGGCAAAAGTAGAACGCCGAAAGGCGTAAAATATATCACATCGGAAACCAAATATGCTGTTCTATTAATAAGAATTTTCTCAATAATTTACCCCCGATGTAAAAATCGCGAAAACCCGCCGCTATGCAACACCCCTCTCCTCGATTTCTCGAGGACAGTCTCAGAGGAAATTTTGGTTTTTCACTCTTTTACGGTCGTCAATACTAAAATTAATCAACAATGTTTTTTAGGGACTTATACAGCCTTTTGTATAGATGCGCTATCTATCCTTTTTTTGTTTGACTTTGAGGGAGTGTGTAATGTATTTTTGAAGTAGTTACATTTTTAAGCTACCATTTTAAAAATTTAAATTAAATAATCTACCATTATGGAAAAACAATTAACAAAAGACGAGATCCTCGAGGCTTATAAGAAGGTGAAAAATAAGCTACAGAAAAAACCTAACTATGACCAATTCTGCGAACTATCAGGAGTAAGCAAAATGGATATACTAATGAACTACAGGAAATACAGCAACCTGGTAGAGACGGCAGGCGATAAGCCTACATTGCTTATGAACAAGGTATATTCAGTTCAAGAGTATGTAGATTCGTATGTAAAATACATTCGCGAACATAAGCAAATACCGAATACGATGGACTGGAGATTTAACAGTATGACTCCACGATCAGGAACATACACTCATAGATTTAAGAAACAGTGGCACGAGATACCTCTATTTATCCATAGTCTCATTAAGGATAAAATCGAATACAAGGATGTGAAGTTGATGATTGAGGAATTATGCGGATTTAAAGATAAGCCGGGTGATATTAATCTTGAAGAAGAGCTGATCAAGGACAAGAGAATTCAGAAACAGCTATTCGTTAATAATCTGGACGAACGTCTCAAGGGGACAATACCACCGGCTGCGCAGGATCTAGTCTGGCTATCGCGTCACAATACCGCCGGAAAGGAGTTCGAGGACAGATGCGGGCTGGTACTGAGACTGCTTGGATTTGAAGTAAGTAAATACGGACAGGGCTCGGGCAGGAAACCTGATGGGGTGGCAGAGGATCCAATCAACCGGTATGCTGTGATTTATGACGCTAAATCCCGAAGACATAACTATACGACAGGTACGGATGACAGGCTTATGATCGAATATATTCGTGAGGAGCGAAAGAGACTCATAGCGGAAGGATATGAAGTGACATTTTTTCTTGTGATATCGAGTGCATTCGGGAAGATATCCCAGGATTCCGTTTTTAACGTGCGGGCAGAGACGGGAGTTTGCCCTTCCTTTATTACTGCAGAAAATCTTTTGCATTTATTGGCGATGAAGATAGAGTATCCCCGTGAGATCACTCTAGCTAAGATAAAGAGATTATTCGTGCCGGGCGGGGAGGTACGAAAGGAGGAGGTTTTAAGAATTAAGAATTAAGAATTAAGAATTAAGAATTATTGAACCACGACCTCTCCCCCTCCCCCGATAAATCGGGGTCGTTCCCCTCTCCTTAGTAGGGAGAGGGGCGGTGACAATTCTCGAAAGGTGATTGATGCTGTGTGGGTCATTACAGGGGCGTCCTTTGCGGTTAAATTATCTTACTGTTCCAATTCAAACGTCTCGGGATTGTGCTCGATGGAGAACAGGAACTGCGCTTTGGGGTTATTCTCTATTGCCGCGTTCAGCTGGTACATTGATTCAGGTATGAAGACAAGGTTCCGGAGCTTATCATAGTACAGCGTGTGGGAGCGGAGCCGCGTGAGGTCGGAGATGTCCTCCGGCTTATCGTACTTCACCCAGCACGAATTATGATAGTTCATCATCTCGAATCTCAAGGACGCGCCGTACTCGTGAAGCAGGCGGTACTGTACGACATCGAATTGGAGTTCGCCTACAGCACCCAGGAGCTTTCTATTACCGTTGAAGTTTTTAAAGACCTGCGCAAGGCCTTCATCCGTGAGC
>JAEYVS010000149.1 GCA_023429265.1 Bacteroidota bacterium
TGCTTCATTTCCTTTCCGCTTGTGCCGAGACGCACGACTTCTTTGTCTTTTGTAAGTACCGTGAATCTGTCCGCTCCTGCCACCTCTGCTACCACCAGGTGAAATGAGTTTGTCCCGAGGTCCATCGCCGCTAATTTGTCGCCTATCTTCATTCTATGCTTCCACCTCTTTTATTAATGTTTGTGCAGCGTTAAATACCTCATCCACTGTAATATCCTGGATGTTATCAGTAGGGGATTGAATGGGAATATTATGCTCGCCCTTCGGTGCCCATTCGTATGCGTGCGTAGGTCCGAAAAGCGATATGATGTTTGCTCCTACTCCTTCCGCTACGTGCATTACCCCTGTGTCATTCGTTATGTAAATATCAGCTCGGGCGATAACTGCTCCCACCTTTCTTACCGGTGTATCATCCAGTATCACATTATCTATCCTTAGTTCGTTCAATCTACTGCTTAACTCATTGGTCACTTCAGCATCTATATGTCCGCTTGTTATTAAAGTATAGTTGTTATATTTCTCGTTAAGCTTTTGAGCCAGCTTCGTGAAATTGTCCACGCTCCACCGGTTCGGAATTTTCCCGGCTCCCGGGTGTAAAGCTATTACAGGTCTTTTTTTGTCGGGGAAGTTACTTTCAATAAACCCGTCCGCAAAATTTCTCTCATCCTTGCTCAACGCTATTCTTATCCGTCTGTCCTCCGGTTTAAGGTCGCACCCTATCTGCCTGCCTATGTCGAGATTTCTCTCCATCTGGTGAAATTTCTCTTTATCCCAATCAAAATCAGATTTCACATTCAGCAGAAATTCATTCACATTGTACTTGCCGTCTATGCTCTTTACACCTACCTTTATCTCAGCTTTTGAAAGATAATTTATTAAATGGGAAGTGCGCGATACCGAGACCGTAGAGGGAACTATCCCTACCCGGTACTTTCGTTTCCTTAGCGTCTTTGCGAAGGCATATATATTCTTTAAACCTGATTTATTATAAGTGATGACTTCATTGATGTACGGATTTATGTCACTGAAGAGTATCTCATAATTGATGGGGGAGGCTACCAGGGTTATGTGCGCCTTTGGAAATCGTTCCCGCAATGCTGCAAATAAAGGGACCGAGCAGAGCATGTCGCCAAGCTGGTTATGCTGCCTCACAATGAGGATATTCTCCACATTATCGAGATTCAGTTCGTCTTTCGATAGAGGCTTTGCTTTAAGGAAGAATTTTAGGATACCAAGCAGCACGAAGGTTATTTTAATTCTTCAAATTCCGCTTCTACGGCATTTTTGTCGTAACGTCGGGGAGGGCTGGAATTAGTTCGCGGAAAAAGGTCCGGCCGCTTTCTTCTATACGCGGTAAAGAATCTTCTCAGAAAGAATAATACGGAAAGAAAGGCTAATACCAATAATATGAATCTTACCATCGTGTCTCCTTATTTGGCAATTCGTTTTTGTGCCGGGTCATAATATTCCATCGCGGAATGACCGGGCTTTAATATTTCGGCGATCAGGTTCTCAAAATCGTCACTATTGTTGACAAAATCTATCTCCGTTGAGTTTACTATCATCACTTTGGATGATTTATACCTGAAGAAAAAATAATTATAAGCTTCATTTAGACGGGTAATGTAGTCTTCCGTCATTTCTCTCTCATCATCCCTGTCCCTGTGCTTGATATTTGCATATAACCGCTCCGGTGTGGACTGCAGATATATTATCAGATCAGGTATGCGGATGTTCTTCTGGATGTGATTTGCTAATTGCTCGTAAACCTTCAGGTCCTCGTCATCGAGATTTAGGTATGCAAAGATCCTGTCCTTCTCAAAGATATAATCGGAAACCGTGTATTCGTGAAAAAGTGACTCCTGTGATACATCCTGGAGCTGTTTGTATCTTTTTAATAAGAAATACATCTGGGTATAAAAACCGTACTTCTTTGGGTCTTCATAAAAATTCTTAAGGAATGGATTGTCTTCGAATTCCTCAAGTATCAGTTGAGCATTAAGCCTCTCAGCGAGCTTCTTCGCGAGCGACGTCTTTCCCGCTCCGATGACTCCTTCAACCGCAATATATTTGATTTCCTTATTCTCCAAGCTTTTCCTGAACATTTTCGGAATATTTGAGGACTTCGAGATGATCTCCGGTCTCTCTGAGCAGAACGGAAATGGGTTTATTTAGGACCGGGTGTATGATGTCCTGGTTGAGTTCTGCAAGAGGGATCAATACAAATTTTCTGTTCTCGATCTCCCTGTGAGGTACCTTCAGGTTTTCACTGTCGATGATTTCATTTCCATAAAATAGCAGGTCGATGTCTATTTCCCGGCTTGTCCATTTCTCACGGCTTTCTCTGCCCAGCTCTTCTTCTACGGATTTAATTGCCTTATGGATGTCTTCTGCGGAAAGAGAGGTCTCTATCTCTACTGCGGTATTGAGAAAATAATCCTGGTCTTTTACACCCCAGGGTTCGGTTTCATATACTGAAGCCTTTTTCACCAACGCAACCCCTTCAAGCCCGGAAATGCGTGCTATGGCGTCTTCGATGTATTTCAGCCTGTCTCCGACATTGGAGCCAAGCCCTAAAAAGACTCTCAATACTTTTCCTTAAGTTAGTTTCTTCCAAAAGCTTTCGTTATCTCCACTGAATCTATGATCCCAAGCGGAGCATTTGGCTTTCTTATGCTTACGGTTACCGATGATACCTTTGGAAATTTACTCAGTATCAAACTCCCTGTCTCATTGACTGCTGTCTCAATGAGGTTGTACTTACTGCTCTCAAAATTACTTTTCACTTCATTATATACCGAAAGATAATCCACAGTCTCATTAAGGTCATCATCCTTTACGTCGATGTCGCACTGCATCTCTATATCTATCTCAAACTCATTCCCATACTTCTTCTCATATTCCAGCACACCGTGGTATGCAAAGAACTTCGCGTTATTTATCCTGATCGTGGTCACTTATTATCTGCGTCTGGCTGATTTCTTTACCGCTTTTTTCTTAGGGGTCGCCTTCTTTGTTGTCTTTTTTGTCACCTTCTTTGCAGGAGATTTCTTAGCGGTTCTCTTTACTGTCTTTTTTGTAGCAGCCTTTTTCTTTGTCGTCGTTTTTTTCGGTGCAGCCTTTTTCTTCGCTGCTTTCTTTACTGTCTTTTTAGCTGTAGTCTTTTTAGCTGTCTTAGTAGTTGGCTTTGTTGTAGATTTCTTTGCGCCTCCTTTTCCTGCTTTGCCGGTTTTATTCAATACCTTCAGCATCGTTGCGCCCAGGTCTGCAGGGGAATCCACTACTGTTATTCCGCAGCTTTTCATTACCCTTATCTTTTCTTCTGCAGTTCCTTTGCCGCCGGAGATGATCGCGCCGGCGTGTCCCATTCTTCTTCCGGGAGGAGCTGTCCTTCCCGCGATGAATCCTACTACCGGTTTCTTTACATTCTTCTTTATCCACATTGCAGCTTCTTCTTCAGCGCTTCCACCTATTTCACCGATCATCATTATTGCGTCTGTATCGGGGTCATCATTGAATAATTTCACAGCGTCGATGAATCTCGTCCCGATAACAGGGTCTCCGCCAATGCCTATGCACGTTGATTGTCCCAGGCCTGCTTTTGTCAGCTGGTCCACAGCTTCGTATGTCAGCGTACCGCTTCGTGAGATAACACCTACTCTCCCTTTCTTGTGAATGAATCCCGGCATAATGCCTATCTTGCATTCACCGGGGGTAATTATTCCCGGACAGTTAGGTCCTATGAATCTTACTTCGCGTCCGTTCTTGTTCGCGTTCTGGATATGACTGTATGCCTTTATCATGTCTTCGGTGGGGATTCCCTCCGTTATGCATACTATCAGCCTTATCCCTGCGTCAGTTGCCTCCAGTAATGCGTCCGCCGCGAATGCAGCAGGTACGAATATTATAGAAACATCTGCGCCGGTTTTTTCTACAGCTTCTTTTACGGTATTGAATATCGGAACGTTGCCTAAGAATTTCTCTCCGCCTTTTCCCGGCGTGACTCCGGCAACTACGTTAGTGCCGTAATCCATCATTTGTTCTGCGTGAAACGAACCTTCGGAACCTGTAATTCCCTGTACTACTACTTTGGTTTTTTTGTTTACAAGAATACTCATTAATTGAAATATGTTTTAAGTTTATTGTTTCTTTACCAGTGTATTGCCTTTGATCTTCCACTTTCCTTTGCTGTCAGCCTCGAGTATGTACGTTACTGACATATCTTCTTCCACCCCGTTCTTATTCACCGTCTTTATGTCTACTTTTACCTTAGCGGTTTTATTATCGTTGGATATTACTTTGGGATCGGAACCCACTATGAATTTATCAGTGTTTTTATAGTTCCTTTTGAAAACATTGACCGAACGGTTATTCCAGAGTTTGCTTGCCTCGGACATATTCTTATCGAAATCTCCGCCTTCTTCCGTTCCTCTCTTAATGTATTCAAGGTAATCATCTATGGTTGAAACGGGATTATCCAGGCGGGTGTTAAGCTCCTTCTCTTTCTTTACATCTTCTTTCTTTTCTTCCTTTTTCTCGGAAGTAGTCTTCACAGAATCTTTTTGATTGGTCTTTGATGTATCGGAGCTATCGCCCGTAGAATCAAGCAGCTGCTCCCTGCGCCTCAATTCCTCTTCTTTCAGACGCAGAAACTCCTCTCTTTCCTGCAATTCCTTCTCTTTATCGGCTGAATATTCCTGAGGGGGCTTGTAATCTTCAGTCTCATTGTCACCACATCCGGCAAATGTAAATAATATCGACGCCAAAATGGCGTAAGGCAGGTATTTCATAGCTTTCTTCTCCTAATTTAAAGTTTTAAAATACTTTATTTGATTTTCATATTCAATTTATAAAATCCTCTTCCTGCCCCGTTCAAGCGATGGAATTGTTTGAAAATCATAGGATTATATCTCAAAAGTAGGGGATTTTATTAGATTTAGTATCTTGATAAATGAAATGGGTTATGTTAATTTTACACTTTGCTCTTTTAACGTATAATCAACCAACTATTTTATTAAAGTTCTCACTTTTAGAACATGTCATCAATTTACAAAGAGCCCGCTCCTTACAGAAGGGACCAGCCAAATCCATTTGATTCTATGCTTGTCAGGTTTGATAAAGCTGCCGAAATGTGTAAGCTCGATGAAGGGCTTTATAATTATCTGAAGCACCCTGTTAAACAGGTTATTGTTTCCATCCCCATTACTATGGATAATGGGAAGCTTGAAGTTTTCGAAGGTTATAGAGTTATTCACGATAATATTCTCGGACCATCCAAAGGCGGTATCCGGTACGCGCCGGATGTTGACATACACGAGGTTAAAGCGCTGTCTTCCTGGATGACCTGGAAATGCGCTATCGCGAATCTTCCTTTCGGTGGAGCAAAAGGCGCGGTCAAGTGTGACCCTAGTAAGCTCTCTATGACTGAGCTGGAAAAAATTACAAGACGCTATACTGCGAATATGCTCGAGATTTTCGGACCGGATACGGACATTCCCGCTCCCGATATGAATACCAATGAACAGGTAATGGCCTGGATTATGGATACATACTCGATGCATAAAAGACGTACCGTCACAGGTGTTGTAACCGGAAAGCCGACCATCATCGGCGGCTCACTCGGTAGAAGAGAGGCGACAGGACGCGGAGTTATGATTGCTACTCTCGCCGCGCTGGAAAAGCTTGATTTGAAACCGGAAGAAACTACCTGCGCGATTCAGGGATTTGGAAACGTTGGTTCTGTAAGCGCTTACCTGCTCAGAGAAAAAGGCGTCAAGATAGTAGCTATCAGCGACATCTCCGGCGGATACTACGATGAAAACGGTATCGATGTGGATGGCGCAGTGGAATACGCAAAGCAAAACCGTACCCTCGAAGGAAGCAGCTTTGGTACAAAAATTACTAACGAAGAGATTCTCGAGCTTAATGTTGACATACTTATTCCTGCTGCCAGCGGAGACCAGATTTTTGCTGATAATGCTCAAAGAATTAAGGCAAAACTTATCGTTGAAGGAGCTAACGGTCCTACAGGCGCTGACGCTGATCAAGTCCTTGATGAAAAAGGGGTTATGGTTATTCCTGACATACTTGCCAATTCCGGCGGTGTTATTGTTTCCTACTTTGAATGGGTGCAGGACAGGCAGGCGTATTTCTGGACAGAAAATGAAGTAAATACCAGATTAAACAGGATGATGACGGAAGCCTTTAATAAGGTTTATTCCACAGCCGAAGAGTACAATACTACGCTCCGTCTGGCTGCTTATGTTTATGCTATCCAGAAAGTTTCTGATGTATTGAAACTCAGAGGTATATATAGTTAGTATAAGATGTATTCAGAGTTATCTTTGTGAAAGATTGATTATGAAATGAAATTTATTCTAACACTAATAGCTTTTATTTTTTTTACTCCGTTCTTTGTGTTTTCGCAGAATAACAGGCTCGAAAGAAATATCGAAATTTTTGACCGCATAATCGATAAAAGCTTTACTGAGCTCGAAAACCGGATGATAGTAGCCGGGAAGGATAAAGTATTCCAGATAAATCTTTCCGGACCGAGTGACTCCGATGACTATATCCTGGAGAAACTAAGAAGGCGGCTTTCGGGTTTTAATGTTATATACGAAACAAACTACGATTCGGTCTTCGCTAATGTCTTCATTGACAGCATAAAACTAAAAACCCGCTACAGGGACATTAATACATCCAAAGTCCTCGGCGATAAAATGGTCGATAGGGTAGTAAGCGTCGCTTACAATGTCAGGCTCGTGCAGGTAATCAATGATGAAGTCCTTTTATCCGAAAGATTCAATGAGTCTTACGAAGACAGTTTTAAACTGGATGAACTATCCAGGGTCGAATCGGATCAGTACAGTTTTCTTAAAGCAGAGCTGCCGTCCGAAGGGTTTTTCAGCAAATACTTGCTCCCAACTGTTTTAATAGGGGCTTCTGCGGCTACTATAATTTTGTTTTTCCTTATAAGAAGTGAATGAGTGCACAGTAAATTTAAAAACCGGAATTTGATAAAAAGAAATATATTTGCATTACAGGTGTGGAACAAGATGCGTCTGTTAGTTGTATTTGTAATTGCCCTCTCGTTGTATTCGTGTTCATCATCGGATAAAACCGACATCAATACCGACGATCCCCAGAGAGCGTTTTCCATAGCAAAAAGAAATTACGATAAAGCTGATTATCTCCAGTCCATTCAGGACTTTTCCTACATCAAGGTAAGATTCTCCGGCAGCCAGTTCGTGGATGATGCCCAGTATTATCTTGCGATGAGCCACTACAGGAGAGAGGAATACATCCTCGCCGCGTATGAATTCGATTACCTGCTGAAAAACTATCCGACAAGTGACCTTGCGGAGCAGGCGCGATACGATGTTGCAATGTGTTACTACAATCTCTCGCCTGAATATGATCTCGACCAGACCTATACCAGGTACGCAATAACAAGTTTCCAGCTTTTTCTCGAACTTTACCCGAGCAGCAGTAAAGCCCCTGAAGCCGAAGCAAAAATCTTCGCTTTGAGGAATAAGCTCGCGCTAAAGGCTTTTATGAGCGCGGAAGTTTATAAAAAGCTTGAGGATTACCGCGCTGCTGTAATATACTATGACCATATCCTTGCTGATTATTTCGAAACCGATTATGCTGACGATGCACTCTACGAAAAAATAGTAATCCTGGCAGATAGAAGCAGGTATGCCGAAGCTAGAGAAGAGATAGCGCGCTTCGAAGATAAGTTTAAAAATAGCCCGTATTACAGCAGGGTACAGACAATTAAAAACAGGATACCTCTTACCAGTGGAAAATAAGCAGAAGACAGTCAAGATGTCCCAGGTCGAAAAGATCGAGCTGGTGCTGCCGAATGATACCAATATCCTTGGGAATCTCCTCGGCGGAAAGCTTATGCACTGGATAGATATCGCTGCCGCTCTTTCTGCTTCCCGGCACTGCAATAGTGTCGCAGTAACCGCAGCAGTGGATAATCTGGTTTTCCATCATCCGATACGTCTGGGTGATATGGTAATACTGAAAGCATCCGTTAACCGCGCATTTAATACCTCGATGGAAGTCGGAGTAAAGGTTGAAATCGAAAATTACATTACCGGTGAAAAAATTCATTCCAATAGCGCTTATCTTACTTTCGTCAGTATCAATATCGAGACAATGAAACCGCAGCCTGTACCTCCTATAGTTCCTGAAACCGAAGAGGAAAAGCTTCGATTTGAGCAGGCGCTTAAACGCAGGGAACAGCGTCTCATCGAAAAACACGGAATAGTTCACTAAACCCTGCAGGGCTTATGAACCCGGTCACAATAAAATGCAATAACCTACGTCACTCATTCTCCGGCAAGACTTTATTCAATGATCTGAGTTTTACGCTGTCGTCTGGCGGTTCGATAGCCGTCACAGGCCGTAACGGCTCCGGTAAATCTACATTGCTAAAATTAGTTTCAAATTTGCTCCAGCCCGTATCGGGAATTGTTTTGCTTGAAGTTAACGGCAAAAGCGTTCCCAGGGATGATTTTCACAGGTATGCCGGAATGTCAGCTCCCTACATCAGCCTCTATGACGAGCTCTCGGGAAAGGAAAACCTCGAATTCTTCGCCGGCTTAAAGAATGTTTCGCTCTCAAATGTCGAACCGCTTTTAAAGCGCGCCGGGATCTATGACAGCAGGAATAAGACCGTGAAAAATTATTCATCGGGAATGAAGCAAAGGCTCAAGCTTTGTTTTGCCCTGCTGAATGAGCCTGTCGTATTGATACTGGATGAGCCAATGACAAATCTCGACAGCGAAGGAAATGAATTCGTCCGCGCGATATGCGAAGAGCAGAAGCAAAAAGGCATCCTCATCATCGCGACGAACAACCCGGATGAAACAGCACTTTGCAGTGAAATCCTGAATGTGGAGGATTTCAAATGAGCCTCATAAGGTCATCGATACTTGTATTTAAAAAAGATCTGCGCTCTGAGCTGAGGATGAGATATGTCATTAATTCTCTCATAATGTTCGTGCTGGTGGCAATCTCGATCATACGGTTCGCGGTGGCAGATGAGATAGTGGAGAAGGAAGTTCTCACCGGTCTGCTATGGGTAGTGATATTCTTCGCGTCCTCCGGCGGCCTTGCCCGCGCCTTCGTGAAAGAGGAGGAGCGTGAGACATCATACGCGCTAAAGCTGTCCATCGATCCTTCATCCGTTTTTCTTGGGAAACTGATCTACAATTTTGTACTCAGCTTCGCTCTGAATATTGTGATACTTATCCTTTTTGTAGCCATAATGGATTACAATATTATGAATGTGTTTTCATTTCTTGTGATCCTTGTCATTGGGAATTTCGGGCTTGTTGTTTCATCCACGATCATAGCGGCGATCATCGCGAAGGCAGATTCGCGGGGGACCCTTTATCCCGTGCTGTCGTTTCCCATACTGCTGCCGCTGCTCCTGTCGGTCATCAATGCCTCGAAGCAGGCAAGCTACGGCGACACTCTCGCCTCGCTCTCCGGAGATGTTATGATACTCATCTCTTATTCAGTAGTAGTCCTGACAGCCTCACTTATGCTGTTCCGGTTTGTCTGGGAAGACTGATCATTTTGCTCTGTTGGTCTAAGTCCCCATCGCTCGGGGATCTTCACAAATTGTACGTAACATATTTATTCTTCCTCCGGCGTAGCGCCCTAAAGGTTCGATCGG
>JAEYVS010000156.1 GCA_023429265.1 Bacteroidota bacterium
AAGAGTTGTGATATTAGCTTGGCTGTATTAGGTAAAAGGAACATATTTAGTGTTACGCCTTACGGCGTTCTTCTTTTGCCTTGATGCAAAAGAAGCAAAAAATCAAGCCTTATGGAAATCGTGCTAACAACCTATGATGTATGATAGGGCAGTAGAGACTTTTTCCCTCATTTAAAATGAGGCTTAATTTGGCTATCTTTAAGCTTCTACAAATTATTGAATAAAATTAATGCAAAAAGTACGAATAATAGATATTAAGGACTATGTGGATCAGGAAGTTACGCTGAAGGGCTGGCTCTATAATATGAGGTCATCGGGAAAACTAATGTTCCCGGAAATACGCGACGGCTCCGGTATTATCCAGGGCGTAGTCGCAAAGAGCGATGTGAGTGAAGCGGTATGGGAAGACTTCGGTAAGCTGACACAGGAATCATCCATAATAGTAACAGGAAAGGTAGCTAAGCATCCTAAAAAGGATGATGTTTATGAACTCCAGATCAGCGGTCTGGAAATAGTCCATATAGCCGAACCTTATCCAATCTCTCCAAAGGAGCACGGTGTTGATTTCCTGATGGACAGGAGACACCTATGGCTGAGGTCAAAGAGGCAGGTAGCTATTATGCGCGTGAGGAATGAGATCATACAGTCGATACGAGAATATATGTATAATAACGGTTTTGTTTTATTTGATACACCGATATTTACGCCGAATGCGTGCGAAGGCACATCCACGCTTTTTTCGACGAAATATTTCGATATGGGCGATGCTTACCTTGCTCAGTCAGGTCAGCTTTATGCTGAGGCCGGCGCGCTCGCGCTTGGAAAGGTTTATACACTCGGACCGACATTCAGAGCTGAGAATTCGATGACACGCCGCCACATCACGGAATTCTGGATGATGGAACCTGAGATGGCATACTTCGACCTGGAAGATGATATGGATCTGATAGAAGACTTCCTTGAGTACGTTGTACAGAGAGTGATTAAGAACTGCGCGGCTGAGCTGAAGGAGCTCGACAGGGATGTTTCAAAACTCGAAAAAGTGAAGAAACCTTTCCCGAGAATTACATACGATGAAGCTATCGCGATATTACATAAAAGAGACATACCGCTCATCAGGAATACTGCAAACGGTGAGGAAGAAATAAGACCATTCCCGTGGGGCGAGGATTTTGGCGCGCCGCACGAAGAGGCAATTGTAGAAGAATATGACAAGCCGGTGATGGTTCATCGCTGGCCCGCGGAAGCGAAGGCATTCTATATGAAACGCGATCCCGAAAATGAAAAGCTTGTGCTCGGTGTAGACGTACTTGCTCCGGAAGGATTTGGGGAGATCATCGGAGGTTCACAGAGAGAAGAGGACATAGAGATTCTTAAGCAAAGGATCCAAGAACACGAGCTTCCAATGGATGCTTTTGAATGGTACCTCGATCTGAGAAGATTCGGGAGCGTGCCGCATTCCGGGTTTGGTCTTGGGATAGAGAGAATGGTATCGTGGGTTTGCAATCTCGAGCACATCAGGGAAGCGATTCCTTTTGCGAGAAGACCGAACAGGATAACCCCTTAAATTGTTATATGGTGTATGGAAAAGCTGCTGATAGATGGAAATAATCTGATGCACAAGATACCGCACATAAAGGATTCGCGTAACGCGGTAGTGGAGGCGGTGCGTTCGCGTGTGAAGGGAAAGAAGGTGACGTTTGTATTCGATGGCAAAGGTGACGGCGCGGGTAACATTATTTATTCCGGCAGCAAAACCGCTGATGAGATCATACGTGAAATCATAGAAAAAAATTCAAACGATAAAGAGCTCACAGTAGTAAGCTCTGATAATTACATCACGGGATTAGCGAAGGTATGCGCGTGCAGATTCGAGAGATCGGAGGATTTCTGGAAGAAAATAAGCGGCAATGATGGCAAACCGGCAGGAAAAAATGTGAACCAGCTGTATCAATATGATGATGAGAAGCCGGGCGGTATAAGTAAAGGTGACCTGAAGGAGTTTAAGAAGTATTTTTCTTAAATGTTGTTCTGTAAATGGCAGTATTAGGATATATTGGAGCAATAGCAGTTGGCTTGATACTCGGTTTGCTTGGGGCAGGCGGGGCGATCTTAACCGTACCAATCTTAGTTTATCTTTTTGATGTCAATCCTGTCGCGGCTACCGGATATTCTCTATTCATAGTCGGCTCCACAACATTCATAGGTTCTTTGTCTTACATCCGCAAGGGTCTGGTGAATTTGAAGACATCTATGGTCTTTGCAATACCTTCGCTGGTATCGATGTTCATTACCCGGCTGTACATAATTCCTTCCGTACCGGAGACATTAGGCGATATCGGCGGCCTGGTTATTACAAAAGACCTCGCTGTGATGGTGCTGTTTGCTCTATTTATGCTGGGGTCATCATACTCGATGATACGCGGAGGAGTAAAGGAGGAGCACACCAACGAAAAGGCGACTACACGAGATCTTCTGTTTATAGGAATTTACGGATTTGTGATAGGATTTGTGACGGGACTGGTTGGCGCAGGCGGAGGTTTTCTAATCGTTCCCGCACTGGTGCTATTCGCTAAGATGCCGATAAAGTCTGCAATCGGGACATCGCTTATCATTATTACTATAAATTCGCTGGCGGGATTTGCAGGTGAGTTGCTTAGCGCTCAAAACATCGAGTGGTATTTACTGCTGACATTTCTTTTCTTTGCGGGTATTGGGATATTGACGGGGAGTTATTTAAGCAAATTTGTTTCCGCGGGGAAACTGAAACTGGCATTCGGATGGTTTGTGCTTTTAATGGGCGCATATATTTTAATAAGAGAATTAATTTAAACAAATAGAATGAAACACGAACACATTAAAACAGATGAATTCAAGAAACGCGTCGAAGAAGGCGGTTATGAGCTTATAGACCTGAGGACACCGGAGGAATTCGCCAACGGACACCTGGAGGGAGCTTATAACATAGATTTTACTTCGCCGGAGATACACGCATTGATAGAGGAATTAGACCGTGAAAAAAAGTATCTCCTGTACTGCCGCACTGGGAATAAGAGCGGGCAGACACTGGACATAATGAAGGAGAAGGAATTCATAGAAGCATATAATATGCTTGGCGGGATCAACGAATGGAATGACGAAGGCTACGATGTCGTAAAATAATTTCATAAACAAAAACTCAGATCTTAAATGGACATTAAGCAGTTTTATGACGAATGCCTGGCTCATGCCTCTTACGCGATTATGAGCGATGGTGAGATAGCATTGATAGACCCGGCGAGGGACCCAAAACAATATTATGACTATGCTGAAGAGAATGACGCAAAGATAGTTGCAGTGATCGAGACACATCCTCACGCGGACTTTGTGAGTTCGCACCTGGAGATATCAAAGAACAAAGGCGCAAAAATTTATACGAGCAAACTCAACGGCGCGGCATACGACCACACTCCATTCGATGACGGCGACGAGATAAAGCTGGGTAACATTACACTTCACGCGATAAATACTCCCGGCCATTCACCGGACAGCATCAGCATACTAATAAAAGACAAGAATGGAAAAGATTACGCGCTCGCCACGGGGGATACATTATTTGTTGGTGATGTGGGCAGACCGGATCTGCGGGAGTCTGCAGGAGCCATCAGCCAGAAACGGGAAGAGCTTGCAAGGATGATGTACAGAACCATTCACGAAAAGTTATTGAATATACCGGATGATGTATATGTATTCCCAGCTCACGGGGCGGGCTCGCTATGCGGAAAGGCATTAAGCGATGAGCGATACAGCACGATTGGTAAGGAGAAGAGGACGAACTATGCATTGCAGAGTATGGAAGAAGATAAGTTCGTGGATGTATTACTCGATGGGCAGCCGTTTGTGCCGAAATATTTTGGTTATGATGTGGAGCTGAATAGAGTTGGAGCGCCGGACTTTGAGGAGAGTATAACGAACGTTCCGAGAATAAATGCGAATGAGATTAAGGAAGGTGTTTTAATTATCGACGCCAGGATGGTAGATGAGTACGATGAGGGGCATATCGAAGGGGCAATCAACATTGCTCCGGGGCGCGCATTTGAGACCTGGCTGGGGTCGATAGTCGGTCCGGATGAAAAGTTTTATCTCGTCGGAAGTGACGAAAAGAAACTTGAAAGACTGATCCAACGAACAGCAAAAATAGGATATGAAGGAAAGATAGAGGGAGCATTAGTTAATCCCAACGGTGCAGGAGTACAGAATGAAACTGTGGTCGATATTAACGATCTTAAGGAAAACCCCGAAAAATATACAATACTCGATGTGCGGAATAGGGGTGAGGCAGAAGAATACAAGGTTTTTGACACGAGTGTAAATATCCCTCTGGCAGAGTTGAGAGAAAAGGTAAATGAATTAGACCTGAGTAAGCCTGTGGTCGTACATTGCGCGGGAGGCTCCAGGGGTTCTACCGGGGCGAGCATAATTGAATCGAAGACGGGTGTAAAAGCTTATAATCTGGGCAGTCAGATAAGGCTTTTTAAATAGTCCATTTATCGTTAATTTTTGATGTTATGACCAATCCGCAGGAACTGCTTGAGAAATACATAAAGAACGAAAATCTACGTAAACATTGCTATGCTGTCGAAACCTGCATGAGGTTTTACGCGAATAAGTTAGGAGAGGACGAATCGAAGTGGGGAGCGGCAGGGCTTTTACACGACCTGGACTGGGAGATGTACCCCGATACTCACCCGAATACCGCGGTGCCGATACTCGAGGAAGCAGGATATGACAGGGAATTCATAGACGCGGTGCTGGGCCACGCTTACCCTGAAAGGACAGATGTGGCGAGGGAGACTAAGTTAGCTAAGTATTTATTCGCCTGTGATGAAATAACAGGACTAGTAACCGCATATTCCTATATGAAACCCGGAGGATTAAACGAAGTACAAACAAAGGGTGTCATAAAGAAGATGAAGGATAAGAATTTCGCGAAGAACATAGAGAGAGCAGGGCTAACTGAAGGAGCTGAAGATATCGGGTTAACGATACAGGAACACGTCGATAATGTCATCGAAGCGATGCAGAAAGACGAAAGATTAAAATAATAATATGCCAGTAATATCAACAAAGAATTTAAGGAAGGAATACCAGTCGAAGAGCTTCTCGAAAGAGAAGATAGTCGCGCTGAAGGATTTTTCCTTTGAGGTGAATAGCGGCGAAATAATCGGGCTGCTGGGTCCTAATGGCGCGGGAAAGACGACGCTTATTAAGATCCTGCTGGGAATTGTATTCGCTACAGATGGTGAGGCAAAGGTATTCGACCAGCCCATATCAAAGGAAGATTATAAAAAGAAGGTAGGGTATCTGCCTGAAAACCATAAATATCCAAATTATCTGAAAGGCGGACAGGTGCTGGAGTATTTCGGCAGACTGAGCGGTCTGGATGAAAATACGATAAAGGCAAAGTCCAGGGAGTACCTGGCGTTATTCGGCATAGAAAAGTGGGATAAGACGAGCATAAAGAAGTATTCTAAGGGAATGATGCAGAGACTGGGGCTGGCTCAGTCGATGATGAATGACCCTGAGCTCTTATTCCTGGATGAACCGACTGACGGCGTCGATCCCGTGGGCAGAAAGCACATACGGGATGTACTTCTACATTATAAATCGAGAGGGAAGACGATTTTCATTAATTCCCATCTCCTGAGTGAAGTAGAGCTTATCTGTGACAGGGTAGCCATCCTTAATAAAGGTGAGCTTATCAGGCAGGGGACGATAGATGAGATAACCAATACGGGCAATAATTATAAATTCATTACCTCCGATCTTTCAGATGAGCTAAGTAATTCGCTTCTTATGCAGTATAAAGCCGCACTCCGGGGAAAGACAGAATTTATGTATTCTACCGAATCAGTGGAGGAGCTCAATAAGCTCATAGATCTTTTAAGAAGCAAAGGCATATTAATACATAATATCTCATTAGAGAGGAATTCACTCGAGAATATGTTCATTAACCTGGTAGGGGAAGAGCAGAACCAAATTTAAGAAAATGACATTTTTAGCACTAATAAAAGGTACAATACAGGAAGCGATCGCGAAGAAGATCATATTAGGATTCTTTGCGCTGTCCTCCATCATAATATTAATCTTTTTAATACTGGTTAATACGGATTCGATAGAGGGAATGGTCGAGATGATGCAGGCAAGCGGTGAGGGCGGAATGAAGGAGGTGATAGTCGGATTTGAAGTTCTGATAGTAAACCTGTCATATTTATTCATCATAACGATAAGCCTCATAGCAGTATCATCATTCATACCATCGATGGTGGAGAAGGGAAACATCGATTTACTGCTCTCTAAGCCGGTCTCGAGATTTGAAATCCTGATGGGAAAATTCGTCGGAGGTATTGCATTAATATTCATAAACCTGGCTTACCTTATAGTATCGATATGGCTGATACTTTCCATTAAATCAGGCTTCTGGCACTTCCAGTTTTTATACACGATCATATGGCTTACGGTGTCATTTGCGGTGATATACTCAATGGTTATTTTATTGGGATTGACTACGCAGAGCACGATATTGACCGCGATAATAACTTTATTCCTGGTGTTGATAGTAACCCCGCTTTTGGGAGCGAGAGAAGGTATTGCGGAGATGTTTAAGAATGATGTGATAAAATTCGTACTGGACTTCTTTTATTACATACTCCCCAAACCGGGAGGCATAAATGATATTTCGATGAGAATGCTCACAGATCAGCCGATAGAGTCCTGGCAGCCATTGATCACTTCGCTGTTATTTATGCTGACGATGCTGACACTATCTGTGTATTATTTTAAGAAAAAAGACTATTAAGTTCATAAAGTTATATAGTTCATAAAGTTTGTAAAAGTATTATAAGCAGGAAAATGAGAGTTATAGGGAAAAGTTTAATTGTAATTATCTTATGCTCCTGCTTTTTTTTCTCTTCGTGTGACAGTCCTCCTGTCCCGGAAAAGCTCCCTTTATCCGTTAGGAATAATCTCAACCTGCTTTTAAAGGACGCGCAGTTTATGATGTATATGAATTTCCGGTCGATGCGCGGTACTGAATTCTGGCAGAAGAACCTTTCCGATTCCATTATCACAAATGAGCAGACATTCGGCAGCATATTAAATTTATTCGGACGTGTAACGGGCGCGACAATCTCTAATGGTCTGGATGAACTTTATTATGCTAATTCGTGGTTCGGAGAAAACTCCATAGTATTAAAAGGTGTATTCAAAAAGGAAAGCCTGGATAATTTTATTGCCTCGGACAGCACCTTTACAAAAATAACACATTCTGATGGTACTGAGATTTACAAAAGCATAGATGATAACCTGTTTTTTTACCTGAAGGATAATGTGACGCTGTGCGCGAGTAATTACCAGTCTCAGCTGGACAGGATGATGCAGACTTCTGACACTTCTCAAACCGGCTTACTGGAAAATGCAGACCTGATGCAGGCGATAGAGGGAACAATATACAAGAAAGATCTGATGATGGTTTCAACGGAAAGGATGTTCATTCGAGGGATATTTTTGAATTTCTTTGGAGCCGGGAATCCTGAACAGGAAGGCCTCCCCGGTGGAACGCCTGAAGGTGAACAGACTCCGGTACCCGATGGACTTGGTAATATATATGAGAAGGTGAAATCTATCTCATTCTCAGTGAATATGACGAAAGAGCTGAAGGTAATGATACAGAGCAGGTGCGACAGCGAGGAGTCATCTAATTCAATCAGGAAATTACTAAACGGGCTGCTGACATTTTCACGGATAGGTTCCGCTGTAAAAAGTGATGAAGAAAAGAGCGCCATTGAAGAAATGCTCAACAGCATCGAAGTAAAGAATTTTGGAAATGATGTTTTCCTGGAAGTGAATGTAGATGAAGAAAACATCAAAAGCTTTCAGACGAGGAAATTCATAGAAGATTCACCCACACAATAAAATCTTAATCAGGCTTCCGCTGATACAGACTCTTCCGCTTTAAATTTTTCCAGCATTTTTACGTCTTCCTCACTCCCAATGAACAATGGAGTGCGCTGGTGCAGGCTTTCAGGAGTAATGTCGAGTATGCGTTTGGTGCCGTCTGATCCTCTTCCTCCTGCCTGTTCGACTATGAAACTTAACGGGTTAGCTTCATACATTAGGCGGAGCTTTCCATTCTTATTTTTATTGTCGGCGGGATACATAAATATTCCACCGTACAGAAGATTGCGGTGAAAGTCAGCTACGAGAGAGCCCACGTAACGTGATGAATATGGTCTGCCTGTGTCTGCGTCTGATTCCTTCAGGTATTTAATATAGTTTTGAATGCCGGGAGACCATTTGCAGGTGTTGCCTTCATTTGCGGAATAAATCTTTGAGCGTTTGGGAATCTGGATATTCTCGTGTGAGAGAAGGAATTCGCCCACGGAAGGATCGAGCGTAAATCCGTGCGCGCCTTTGCCCGCGGTATAAACCAGAACAGTGCTGGAGCCGTATATCACGTAACCGGCGGCAACCTGCTTATATCCTGTCTGGAGACAGTCTTCCATAGTTCCAAAACCGCTTTGTGAAACTCTTTTGTAAATGGAAAAGATGGTGCCGATCGAGATATTAGCTTCTATGTTGGAAGAGCCATCGAGCGGATCGAAGTGGCATACGTATTTATTTGTGACATATTTATTTTCAGCGAATTTTTCATCTATGGGTATGAATGTCTCCTCTTCCTCGGTGCAAACTGCGCATACGTGACCGCCGGCTTTAAGGACATTGGTTAACACATCATTTGCATAGACATCGAGCTTTTTCACCTGTTCACCCTGGACATTTTCCTGACCGGTGAATCCAAGGATGTCAATAAGCCCGGCGCGGTTTACCTCCTGTGATATCACTTTACAGGCAAGCGCAATGTCCGCAAGCATATCTGAAAGCTGTCCGGTAGCTTCAGGGATCTGTCGCTCCTCATCGATTATATGGCGGTAAAAGGTGTTAAATTTGGAGATCATTTATTAGAGTTATGTTATAATTCAAAGATATAATATATTCTGATTAAAAATTCAATTGCATCAAAATAATATCAAAAACGGTTGTTAAATGCCATTATCTCAATTTAAGTTTAAATTATACAAATAATAAGTTATTTTGGTTTACATGAAGCTGCCCATAACCGTAATATTGTGCATTTTCTTGCCGCAAGTGCTATTTTCTCAGCAAATTGCGTTGAGTTTTGACGATGCTCCAAGGAAGGGCGGACATCATTATTCCGGTGTGGAAAGGACCGAAATACTCCTGTCAAAACTCAAAGAAAAGGATGTTACTGCAGTTTTTTTCTGTGTGGCGAAGGATCTTGACGAGCTGGAAATGAGGAGACTAAAAATGTATGGTGACGCGGGGCATATTATGGCTAATCATACATACTCTCACGAGAGGATAGACAGAATGGGTGTGGAGGGCTACATAGACGGAATTCGCAAGGCAGATGTAATATTGAGTGGTCTGCCGAACTACAGATACTGGTTCAGGTACCCATTTCTCGATGAAGGAAAAGACGTAGATTCCTGTGACAGGATAAGGGAGGCGTTGAAGGATATGGGGTACATTAACGGGTACGTGACAGTGGATAATTACGATTGGTACATCGAGAAACTTTTCCAGGATGCGTTAGCCGAGGGTAAAACCGTAGATTATTTTAAGCTTAAGAATTTATACCTGGATCATTTGTTAAACAGCATAGAGTTCTATGACAAGATGGCAATGGATGTTATCGGGAGGTCGCCGAAGCACGTCTTGCTGCTTCACGAGAATGACCTGGCTGCATTGTATGTGGATGAACTGATTGACAAATTGAGGAAAATGGGATGGGAAATCATATCACCTGAGGAAGCATATGCAGATCCAATAGCGCAGATAGTGCCTGATGTTTTGCTGAACGGGCAGGGGAGGATAGGAGCAATTGCTAAAGAAAAGGGATACAAAGGTAATTTTTCTCAGAAGTCTGAGGACACTGACTACCTGGATGAGTATGTGAATATTATGGAGGTTTTTGAGTGAATCCGGTAACTGAAGCCAAGTATTATTCACAGGCAAATACTGAAGCTCTTAAGAGATTCGGGGCATTGAAAAAGGATTCTAAACTGATATGGAGATCGGAATGTTATGTATTAAGATATACAAAGAATAAGAAGGAATACATACTAAAGCTAACGCACAGCGACCTGCGAAGCCCAGCTTACATAATGGGTGAGCTGGATTTTCTAAATGCTCTCAGGAAAGGCGGAGTAAATGCTGCCGTCCCTGTATTGTCCGAGGCAGGGAATTATGCTGAGGTAATAGAAGATAAGAATAACCCGGGTGAGTTTTTCATAGCGTATGCTTTTGAAAGAATGAAAGGTAGACTTGCAGAAGAGTGCAGATTGACATCGAAACTACTGTACAGCTGGGGTAAGGTGATGGGGGAAATGCACAGCCTTACTAAAAAATATAAAGTTTCCAATAACGCGCATAAAAGAAAGCACTGGCACGAAAGAAACCTGATAGCGGATTATAGGGGATTTATTACGGACGGAAGCGAATCATTTTTTGAAGGAGTGGAGAGACTTGTTAATAAAGGTAAGTCATATCCTGAAAATAGGAATTCATACGGTTTAGTTCACGCGGATATGCACAGGAGGAATTTTTTCGTAGATAAGGGTAAGGTGAATGTGTTCGACTTTGACGACCTTGAGTATCATTATTTTGCGTATGATATCGCGGTACCTCTGAATGGATATGCAAAAAAAGACAGGAAGAAAGCCCGAAACGGAATTGATTTCTTTATGAGGAATTTTATGGAGGGGTATTATTCTGCAAACCTGTTAAACAGGAAATGGCTGGAGGCAATGAATGATTTTTTAGCGATACGAAGACTATACCTGATTTCGATGTTGTATCAGGCGGATTTTAAAAGATGGGCTCCTAAGAGCTATAAGGAAACCATAAAAAGAGACATGGGTTTAATTGAAAACGGGATGCCGATTGCAGAAGTGGATTTCACAAAATACGCGTTGAATAATTAAGTTATAAAATGAAGATAGCATATAATGTATTTTACGCGCTCGCGATAATAATAGTTTTCCTGGCACTTATGGGAGGCTCACTGAGCAGAGGAATATTTACTTCAATCTCTGAGGCTACATTGAGCTATTCCGGTATAAAAAAGGAGCGGATAGAAGCAGCTGATGATAAGATCGACGAAATAATGTTCACCGGAAAAAAAGTCGAACTGCAAATAGAAAAATTGAAAAATCTATTCTCACAGGATGAAATAGATGAAAGCAAATACAGGAAAACCAAGAATTATTTCATACAGGAGACTTTTTACAAGCCGTTAGTGGAAATGTTTAATTATGTTTACAGGGTATTTTTTGTTTTTGGCGGAATGTTCTTCTTCTTATTCGGGGTGATATCTCATTTAATTTACAGGAGTATGGATCTGAGAAGAAGGGTAAGAGAGCTTGAGAGGATAGTTTTATCGAAAACAAGATATAGTTAGACAGTGACACAGATAATAACAGATATAGATAAGGCTGCAGAGGAGCTTATTAGAGGGAACGTTGTGGGTCTTCCTACAGAGACGGTGTATGGGCTTGGGGCAAATGCCTTAAATCCTGAAGCTGTGTTGAAGATATTCGAAGTGAAGGAACGTCCTAAGTTTAATCCTTTAATAGTTCACGTCCTGAGAGAAGATTTAGATAAGTATGTATCTGATATCCCGGAGAATATATTAAAGCTCATTGAAGAATTCTCTCCGGGTCCAATAACTTATGTATTAAAGCGCAAGGAGATCATTCCGGATATAGTATCGGCAGGACTTGAGACTGTGGCAATCAGGATACCATCACACGAGACATTTAGAAAGATTCTGGAAATAACAGATCTGCCTGTATCCGCGCCGTCTGCTAACAGGTTCGGAAAGCTTTCTCCGACCAGCGCGGAAGATGTACTAAAAGAACTTGAAGGGAAAATAGATTATATTCTGGACGGAGGGAAGAGCGTAATTGGAATCGAATCCACAGTAGTAAGCCACATTGACGGGGAGATAGAGATACTACGTCATGGATATATTTCCAGGGAAGACATAGAAAAGGTAGTGGGGAAGGTTCGGGAGAAAGAAGAGAATATCGAGGATATGAATGTAAAACCGGCATCTCCCGGGATGTTAAAGAGCCATTATGCTCCAAATACTCCTTTATACATTACTAATTTAGAGTTAATTAAGTCATATTCAGATAAGGATAAGGTTGGAGTACTCGACCTGCAGAAATTTGACGATCTGAAGGAGCTTGCAGTGAATTTATTTTCGGAGATGAGACGGCTGGATGAGCAGGGATATGATTACATAATAACCTCAAAAGTCAGGAATGAAGGTATTGGTAGAGCAATTAATGACAGACTATTGAGAGCAGCGAAAGGATTTCTTATAAACGTGAATAACAAGATAAAGATCATAGAGAAATAATGCCTGACGAAATAATAGACATATCGTTCGATAACGAAGATAAAAAACCGCAGCAGGATAAAGACCGCCTGGTGATCAACTTCGATGATATTCAAAGTGAAGCGATAGAAGAAAAAATTGAAGAAAAAACAGCAGATTCGATACAGCCTGTATTATCACTTGAGGATAAGATAAAAGCCTTAAAAGTCGATTCATTTTACAGGGCATCCTCAACGCTTAGTAATTATTACTCATCCGACATTAAATTTCCGGAAGGGATAGAGATTAGCTATCACGAAAACTCGATGACAGACCTAAAAGGTACTTTCCTTAATTCAATTCTTGAATCTAATAAGTATCTTATTGTGAGTTCATCAGGAGGAAGTGTATACGCTGTCGACAGGTTTACTAAGAAATTAAAGAGAAGACTTAGTTTTAATAATGAAGCT
>JAEYVS010000200.1 GCA_023429265.1 Bacteroidota bacterium
CCGACAAGTAAAGCTCCAATCAGGCCCGGCTCGGATGTGGCTGCCACCATATCGACATCCTTGATTGAGATTTCTGCCTGTTTCAGCGCTTCATCCACTATGGTGAGTAAATTCTTGGTATGTTCGCGGGATGCGATCTCCGGGACTACGCCGCCATACCGGTTATGAAACAATTGCGAAGAAATGACGTTTGAAATTACAAGGTCATCCTTTAATACTGCAGCAGAAGTTTCGTCGCAGGAAGTCTCTATGGCTAAAATATTCACGCTAAAATATTCGTTTTTAAACTTTTATAGGCTTAAATTGTTATAAATGTGAAGTATTACTACATTGTATAAGCCGATACTTAAAATTAATTTTATTCCGTGATTAAAAGAATGTTAAAATATCTACTGATACCTGCGTTTATTGTGATTAGCTCCACCAGTTTATTCTCCCAGGCAAAATTACTCATCCCAATGGAAGTTGCCCAGACAGACCATTTAAAGGCATATGGCATAGCATACAGGCATTTACTTGCAGGTAAGGAGCTGGATTGGCTTCTGAATTTCCGGGGAGGATCATTTCTATTCGATTATTCGACCCAGCTGGAAAATGAATGTAAAGTGAACGGCGTTTCATACGAATCCATAAATGGTACACAGGCAGCTCAGATATACGCGAATGTTCAGGCAGAGGATGTAAATATGGAGCTTGTGAGACTAGAAAAAGTAGCAAGAGTTGCGGTTTACGTTCCTCCTGATACTCCACCCTGGGATGACGCAGTACAGCTTGCCTTAGAGTATGCGGGTATTCCATACGATAAGCTTTGGGACGAGGAAGTTCTGACCGGGGCACTAAAAAAGTATGACTGGCTGCATCTTCACCACGAGGACTTTACGGGGCAGTACGGAAAATTCTTTGCATCTTACAGCACTGCTCCCTGGTATATTCAGCAGCAGAAGACTAACGAAGACCTCGCGGCAAAGCTTGGCTTTGGGAAAGTTTCTCAAATGAAGCGGGCTGTTGTTAAGGAACTAAAGGAGTACATTTCCAATGGAGGATTTCTCTTTACAATGTGCTCTGCTACCGATACTTATGATATTTCATTGGCTACGGAATTTACTGACATCGCTGACCAGGTCTATGATGGTGACCCTTACGATCCTCAGGCAAATGACAAGCTGGACTATTCCGGTACTCTTGCATTTGAGAATTTTAAGATACTCCTCAATCCTTATGTTTACGAGTATTCTGACATCGATGTAACAGACCAGGCAGTAATGATAGGCGAGTATAATGATTATTTTAATCTCGTGGATTTTTCCGCAAAATTCGACCCGGTGCCTTCTATGCTTACACAGTGTCATACAGCGCTGGTGAAAGGATTTCTCGGGCAGACCACGGGTTTTAAAAAAGAGTATTTAAAAAAGAATGTAACCATCCTGGCAATGACAGAGGGTACGGATATGGTCAAATACATACACGGAAATTACGGCAGGGGAACATTTACTTTCTACGGCGGGCACGATCCCGAGGATTACCAGCACATCGTAGGCGAGCCGCCGACCGAGCTTAAAGACCATAAGAATTCACCAGGCTACAGGCTGATTCTTAATAATGTTCTATTCCCGGCAGCCAAAAAGAAAAAACTCAAAACATAAGATTTGAAAAAGGTTTTCTTCCTTCTTGTAATCTGTTTCTATCTTACTTCCTGCACCAAGAAAAGCGAGGACACACCCGCTGAATTCACAATTACAGATGACATAGGTATCGAGGTAAAGCTGGATAAAAAACCTCAAGTCATTATTTCAATGGCTCCGAATGTAACTGAAGCCATATACGCCATAGGAGGAGAATCAAAGCTTGCAGGGGTTACCACCTTCTGCACCTATCCACCTGAGGCTCAGAGTAAAACCAAAGTAGGAGATTTTGTAAATCCTGATTTTGAAGTAATAGCTTCATTAAAGCCTGACCTTGTTTTCATTAATGTTGAGAACCGGTCAAACCCCACCTACCAGGCTCTTGAAAACATTGGCATAAAGGTTTACGTTGTGAATATCGATGATTTTGACGGGGTGACTAATATGATAACAAAGCTCGGAATAATATTTGACAGAGAGAAAAGAGCGAACCTTCTTGCTGATTCACTTAAAACCGCAAAGGATGGTATAACTAAGGGCAGCAATGTAGAAATACCGGGAGCATTTATTGTCATAGCATCAAATCCTCTTATGACAGCAAGCGGAAACACCTTTATTAATGACATACTTGAGATCTCCGGATTCAGGAATATTTATAAAGATGTGAATGATGAGTATCCCACTATAAGTTATGAGGATGTAATAGGTAAAGACCCTGAGTATATAATAATGCCATCAGATACTACAGACATTCAATCGATAAACGCAAACCTGGAAGAGATCCGAAAAAGCCTGAGTACCACCAGGGCAGTAAAAAATAACAGAATTTTAATTATGGATGCGGATGTTATGTTCAGACCGGGTCCCCGGGTACTAGACGGAGCATTGCTATTACAGTCAAAAAGATAGAATTTTGCTCAAAATTGCAATTTTAAAAGTATAGCAGACTGACTATGTTATTTAATGAGTGTATTGTGTCAATTCCTTTTCAGGCTTCATTCTGAGCTCAAAATCACCATCTAAGTATATATTTTAACAACATCATTTGTTATTCGAGTATCCCCTGACTTTGGCACGGTATTGGCACAAGTATGTGTGTTAGTAAATTTTTGAAATAAAAAACAAGCATACGATGAGGGAGAACAATTCTCTGTTCCATACCTTACTTAAGATCAATTTTTTTGCCGTAATCATCACATTAATGGCATTCATTCCGGGTTACTCCCAAAGCGATCTGGATGAAGCGTATTACCAGCTAAACAACGGTAATTACGACACAGCGGCAGAAATCTTTGAAAGTCACTTACTTTCAAATCCCGACGATTCAAAAATATATCTTCAGTTAGCTTACATTTACAAAACACAGGGCAAAAGCGACCGCGCCATCGAGTACTTTGAGCATGTGAAGAATAATTCTTACATCTCAGATGAAGTCACGGCAGCGACGAATGAGCTCCAGTATATGCAGGCTGACAATTCCAATGATAAGCTCAATGAAGCTTACAGTTTATTAAACAGGAATGAAGTAACTGCTGCAATGGACATATTCAAGCAGCATCTGGATGAAAATCCAAATGATTCCAAAGTCTTATTGCAGATGGGATATCTCTACTCAAACAAAATGCAGTATGACTCTGCAATTATTTATTTTGAGAAGGTAAAGAACAGATCAACCATCCTCGATGACATAACAACTGCAACCAGGGAGATCCAAAACATTAACAGTCTAAGGAACTCTTCAGGAACACCTTCAGGCAGCAAGCTTGATTCTGCATATTCGTTATTGAATTCCGGCAGAAGCAGTGACGCAATAAGACTCTTTGAAGAGTATTCGGCTGCAAATCCAAATGATACTAAAGTACAGCTTCAGCTGGCATATTTGCATAATGAGCGAAAGAATTTTACAAAAGCAAAAAAGCACTTCCAATATGTAAAGGATAACAGCACAAGCTCCGATGAAAGACAGAAAGCATCCACATCACTGAATTATCTTAATGACTATAAAGCAGGGTTTTCACCAAGTTCGGTTGATATATACTTCCATAACTTTTATGATGTAGAGCAGGAAAATTATATTTCTAACTTTCTCGGGAAATACCAATATCAGGCATTCAGTAATTTTTACACCGGTATTTATGGCGATATCTATATGGACAGCAGGTCCAGACCGGGTTTGATATTCAATGACAGATATGCAGAATTTGGAGGATTTTTGAGATATAACTTCTTCCCATCATTAAGCCTTGAGGTAAGAGCAGGTTATGTTCGTCTCATCGACAGGGAAGAAAACAAATTTAACTTTAAGCCAATACTTACATTCTCAGACAGGTTTGGAAACTTTCCGAACTTTAAGAAGTCAGGTGTAAAAACAGAGAACTTTTACCTGGACACATACGCAGCAACATTGTATGACCATAAGTATGAGAATTTCTTTGGCCAGGCTCAGCTGAGAGAAGTATTGAGATATATGATAAAAGGTTATTCATTCTTTGAAGTTTACCTAAAGCAAAACATACAGGGTGACTCAAAGAGAATAGATTACAACAATTACGGGGAATTAGGCGGCGGAGTAACATTCAGACCAGACCTCAATGGATTCCCGGTATTATTTGCTGAAGCAGTAAACAGGTTTTACTTTGAAAGCAACAGCCAGGGAATATTTCCTGAGAGTTCGTTCCAATTTAGAATAGGATTTCTTTTAACTTATAATTCACCCTTATGATATACGAATTTTTCCACATCACCTTATGGGTAACCGTGATTTTCCTTCTTGTGAGTGGTCTTGACGATCTATTCATAGACGTAATGTACTGGTTCTACAGAAGGAAGTATAAAGCAAACATCCCTCCATTTGCAGAGATGGATTCAAAGCCGGAGAGGTCGATTGCGATAATGATCGGAGCCTGGAAAGAAGAGAAAGTGATAGGCCGTACGCTGTCAATTGCTCTCAAGAAACTAAGATATACAAACTTCAGGATATTCGTTGCAGTTTATCCGAATGACCTTAGAACTGTGAAGGTGGTAAGGGATATCGCAAGGAAGGATCATAGAGTTATATTATGTCTGAATCCTCAGGACGGTCCAACAACCAAAGCGGACAATCTGAATAATTCATATGCCTGTATCAAGGAATATGAAAGACAGTTTGGTGAATTCGACATTATCCTGATACACGATTCGGAGGATTTTATCCATCCGCTGTCGCTGAAGCTGTTCAATTATCTCATTATGTACAAAGGTAATTACGGTGTTCAGATTCCGGTTTTACCGATTAAGAGCCGCCTGGGTAAAATGTATCACAGAACATACTGTGACGCTTTTGCAGAGCTCCATACAAAGGATATGATAGTAAGGCAGTCAATAGGTTCATATATGCCTTTTGCCGGTACGGGTATGGCATTTAACAGAAAGGCTTTCCATTACCTCGAGTCAAAGAGTATCGAGCAGGAAAAGAAGATGGAAGAATATTACAAAAAGCATAAACCTGAAGATATACACGCTGTAGATGATGAATTACTAAAAGATGAGCAGGATATAAGAGGTACACAGGATGAAGAGAAATTCAAAGATGATCCATATCCGGAATATGAAAACGTAAAAGTACCGGGATGGGATGATGATGAAAAGGTAGTTGCCGATAAGAAGTATACATCAGCAAGACAGTACAGCGTACTATTGTCATTGTTAGTGGTTCTGGTAACGATAGGAATACTGTATATGATAAATATGAACGTATTCGGTAACTCAAATGTAGAAGCCGGGGAGAAAAACCAGGAAATGATAATAAATATTCCTTCCACGGAATCGCAAATTGAAACAACAACTACCGAAGCGGAGACCGAATCACTGCAAGAGGAAGTTTATGTTCCAAATTCAAGCAATACAGTAGTAGAAAGCATAGAAGACAATGATGGTCATTTTAAGTATCAGAAAATGAATGACGGGACATACAGCATAGGTGAGTCCTCATTCACATCCAAAGAGAGCGCGGAGAACAGGATAGAATTCCTCAAAACGCAAGGGGTCATTAAAAATAACGAGAAAGTATCGGTGAATGAAGATGTAAAATCGCCTGATTTTAATTATTCAGTATCAATTGGCGCATTTAAAACAATAAAGGAAGCTCAAACGAGAGCAAACACTTTAAAATAACCATAAAAGAGTTTAAATAAATATACAACAATGGTACAATTACCCGAAGATTTTGAAATGAATAAAGAACAGATGAGTGTCCTGACCAGGGAGATAAGGAAGCATGATAAAACCGTAATGGATGAAGTCAATGCAGCCGTAAACTGGTATTCACTGCTAAAACCTGTCAATGAAAGTATTCTCAGGATCACAGCAGGAAAAGATCTGGACCCCACAATAATAGTAAAAAGCCTGGTGCTTCAGGAGATCTACGGTCTCGGTGAGATTCCGTTTGAAGTGGAAGTAGCAGACAGGAAAAGCTTTAAGAAATTTCTTGATCTTTCATACGGTGACGTTGTGCCGGGAAATGGGATCCTGGAAAAGTGCAGAGCAGAGCTAATGAGGGAAGACCTGTACGATAAGATGTTCGACAGTTTTTTCAGACAGCTCCTCGACGCGGATGTCATCCCTGACGGAGATCTATTGATAAAGACTGAGGAAACAGATGAAGAATTGCAGGATTGGATCGAAACCTCTGACAGCGCTGCTGAAGAAATAGTAGAAGAGCAGCTGCTTTCGGATATGACCGAAGAAGACCTTTCAGAAGGAACTCTTTCAGAGGAAGAAAAAGCCGGAATAGTAATGCACGAAAAACCGGAATTTAAAGCAGCTCCTGAACCGCTATCGGTTGATGATATGATAAAGGAGATAGAGGATAGAGTAAAGAAACTTCACGATAAAAAAACTCCTGAAGAAAAGCAAATGCTTAAAGAAGCGGGGCTTAAATTTAACGGTGATAACGGCGATAAGCACACGGAGAGCCCTGAGCTTGTACAAAAGCTTTCAACCATCGATGAGTCACTTCAGAAGATATATAAGAATATTGAAGTGCTGAATGAAAAGCAGGGTATTTCCCCAGGTGAGGTAACACCCGAAGAAACTCAAAAAGTCGAGAAAGACATCGAAGATAAAGTAGCAGACCTGTATGGTATGCTAAAGGACATAGATGATAAGATCAAAAAGGTAACCGGTGAGCCGGAAGTATTAGAAATTCAGCCTGAGATCGAACCTGAAATCTCAGATAAGTCTGAAGAAATTTCAGCGAGCGTAGATGATCTCAAAGAGAAGATAGAAGAGAAGCTGCAGGAATCCGGTGTGATAGAGCTGAAGAAAGAAAACGGTGAAAAGGAAGATCTTTATAAGAAGCTGTTTGATTCTTTTTACAGCCAGCTGGTGGACGCAGATATCATAAAAGAAGGTGAATTAAAGAAAGAAATTGAAGAGACAGTCCCGGATCTATCAGTCAGTGGATTGACTCCTGAGCCTGAAGTAAAAGAAGAGATTAAAACTGAAGTCAAGACCGAAGTTAAAACATCAGGAGAGCCGGAAGTTAAAGTAGAAGTCAAAGAGAAAAAGAAAAGCAGTGATTATGTCCTTGAGGGCAGAGTAGAGCAGGAAACAGGTAAGACGATTCCTGTTGTAATGAGGCCCAAGCAGAAGGAGATCAATCTCAGAGATAAGAAAAAGTATCCTATATTTAACGATGCTAACCTTACTGAAGATTACGAACTTGGATTGAGATTTTACAAGCTTGGATTTAAGACTTCATTCGTAAATCTAAAAACAGATAATAAATACGGTAATTCCAGGATCGGAACCGGTGAGTATTTCCCGAATTCATTCTGGGCATCCGTAAAACAGAAATCAAGATGGATAGCCGGTATCGTATTCCAGAACTGGAAGATCCACGGTTGGAAGGGTTCCTTCAAAACCAAGTATTTCCTTGCAAGAGACAGGAAAACTATCGTTAGTTTCATAGGTACAGCACTATCCTTCATAGTATTCGCATACTTTATTGCTTATGCTGTGACGAGAGCACTAGGGTATGACGTGCTCCCAACCATAGTAGAACAGAATACTGTACTTTGGTACCTGATGATGACCAGTTTATTGTTTATGTTTGTAAGAGTATTTCATAAGTTTGCCTTTACGTATAACTGGTATGGGCTGCGGTACGCCATAATGAGTATACCGAGGACCCTGATAGACAACGTTGTAAACTTTTTTGCAATGATAAGAGCGGTAAAGGTATTCAGACAGACGAAGGACAAGGTAGTCTGGGATTCGACTGAGCATTATTAAAGATCATTTTCAGTATTAGTTATATATTTAGTTCTTCTAAGGCGGGGTTTAACACTCCGCCACTTTAAAACCGACCTGAAATGCGGGGATGCTATTAGCAGGAAAAAGATTCACGATAGATAAAGATTTCAAGAAAGAGTTTGGCATTTAATTTGTAAGTTAGTTAGTAGTTTCAAAAAACATTTTAAAAAAAGCATACGGATGAACATTTCACAAAATGATCACAATAAAAAGATCATACTAATTTTATTCGGCACACGTCCGGAAATCATAAAGCTATTTGTACTCTACAGAATTTTAAAAGAATCTCAGGAATTTCTTCCAATCTTAGTAAATACTTCACAGCAAAAAATTTCAGGAGACATCCTCGAGCACATAGGACTTGAACCTGAAGTGGTTCTTGATGAAATTCCAAACCGCTCAGCTGACATAAATCAGTTCGTATCACATACACTTGAACAGCTGAACATAGCATTCTCCGAAGGCTCACAGATAAGAAAAGAAAGAATAGCCGGCATTATGGTACAGGGTGATACTACCTCTGCATATTGCGGGTCTATGTGGGCATTCTTTAATGAAATTCCATTATTCCACATAGAAGCAGGTTTAAGGTCATTTGACCATAAAAATCCATTCCCGGAAGAATTCATAAGAGAATCCATATCAAGAGGAGCAACATTAAACTTTTGCCCAACTAACATAAGCTACCAAAACCTTATAAACGAAGGTATCAAGAGCGATAAGTGTATGATAGTAGGAAACACAATAAATGATGCCATTATTACATTACTGAATGAAAACAAGATAAAGGATGTCCAACGTGAAGGAAAGTATGTACTCAGCACATTACACCGAAGAGAGAATTGGGATAAAGTTTCTTCATACGCTACAATTTTAAATGACGTTGTGTCAAAACGAACCGAGCAGGATGTAATACATTTAATGCATCCTAATCCTTTGGTAATGGATAGTTTTCACGAAGGTTTGAACGGAAACCTACCAGAAAAGCTTATCATCAGAGAGCCAATTCACGATTATTTTGAGATGCTTGGATATGTGAAAAACAGCCACATAATTTTAACAGATTCCGGCGGTTTACAGGAGGAGTCCTTATTCTTCAATGTGCCGTGCGGGATATTAAGAAAGGTAACCGAAAGACCCGAGGTACTAGACCATAATGCAAAGCTGCTTGAATTTAACAATGACGATGTACATAAGTTTCTCGAGAGTTCGGATGTTTATAAAGAGAATAGCAGTGGCGAATATAATTACACTTATGGCACAGGTAATACCAGCCAATTAATCTATGAAGCAATCAGTAATTTCTATAAATAATGAAGGTTGAAACCTTAAATAGCATAATTTTGAAATATAAACTTAAACAATATACTATGAAACTTTTATTTAAAGTTTTCACAATCTGCATAACTCTGGCGCTACTTAGTACCGGAGGGTATGCTCAAAAGAGAGTAATGCCGAAGCCGCCAAAGGTGGACAGGTATGAGTTTAAATTATTACCTCCTGTGGTAGAAACAGCAAATGTTGACTACACAGTGATAAAAGAAGATTTCACGATCACTTTAAGGGACGGCGTATTAATGGACTGCTCAAAGTTTTACCCGAGCGAACCAAATATATACCTTCCAAACGGTTATCCGGTAGTAGTAATGGTACACGGATACGGTGATAAGAAAGAAACTCTGGAGCATTTTGCTTCAGCCCAGGCTCAGTATAACTATGTTGTATATACGTATAGTGTAAGAGGACAGGGAAATTCAGGAGGTTTATCTAATTTAATGAGTACATTAGAGGCATACGATCTAATAGAGCTTGTTGATTTTATTAAGAATGACAATGTTGGCGGTGACTCAAGCAGGGTTGCAATAATGGGCGGTTCTCAGGGGGGAACAGTTCCTTACATTGCTGCTTGCTTAGGAATGCAGGTTAAGGGGATCATATCTGCAGTAACATCACCAAAATTTGCTACAAGCTGGATCGATAACGGGTCAGTAAAGATGTCCTATCTTTGGACAATCGAATACACACCTGATTCTGCAAGATATAATCCGCTTGTTGACAGAATGTCAGACTGGGTCTATGCATCGGGGGTAAAATCAGACAAATGGGACAGCCTTGCATATCATATGCCCATTGGACGTGATTTTGATAACATAGTACACCAAAACACAGTGCCGTTATTAATAGAGAATTCATGGCAGGATTATTTCTTTAATTCAAAACATGGCATCGAATCATTTGGAAATATCGCACCTGAACATATAGTTTATATGGGCGCAGTTATGGGTCATGGTGGTGATATATCAGAGTCAGAGAATAACTGGCATATGCAGTTCTTTAATGACTGGTTCTTTCATACAATCTGGGATCTTCCAAGCGGATATCCTAATTACCAAAGATACCAGATAGCTTATACTACACATCCTAAGGTAGGTAACTACTGGAGCTTTGAGCATGGGAGCTCCGCAGTATGGCCGCCTACTGATGTGGTGAATAAAAAGTTTTATTTCAGAAAAAACAGCAAGCTTTCTTCATCACAGGAAAACAGCAGTACTCAAAAAGTTAATTTCGATAATAATGTCTCGAACGGATATTCATTACAATCCGCAATCTGGTCTGAGTTTAAAGGTACTGAATTTAATCAGAAATTTAAGAAAGATAACACATCATTTGTATCTGATCCTCTGACACAGCCAACTTACATGGTAGGTACGCCAAAGGTACATTTAAAATACCAGGCCAATGCTAATATCTGTCAGTATAATTTCCATATATATGAAGTAACTTCAAACGGTCAAGAAAATTTTGTTTCAAGGATCAATTACACTGATAGAAACTATACAACTAACCAGGTCAAGAATCAATTGATTGACGGGTCATCACACGCACATAAGTTCCAGGCAGGCAGCAGGATCAAGATAGTAGCAACTAACTTTGACCATGCTCCATCTGATACAGCATTTTTGAACACAAACCCACATGTACTGCCGGTAATGACAAAAAGTAAAAATCAGATCTACCTGAGAGATTCATACATCGAACTTCCGTTAAAAACTAACGGTACAGGAGATTTTGTGGAGACATTAGTTCAACCAAAGCTTTACCAGAACTATCCAAACCCATTCAATCCTTCTACACTTATAAAGTTTGAATTACCGGAAGGATTCGCAGGAATGGTATCATTGAAAATTTACGATATGGTTGGCAGAGAAGTAGCGACATTATTAAACACTCAAATGACAGAAGGTGTACACGAAATGAACTTTAATGCATCAAAATTAGCATCGGGAGTTTATTTCTCTAAGCTGGTAACGGCAAATAATGTAGAAGTAAAAAGGATGTTATTAATAAAATAAGTATGTAGTGAAACCTCATCGTAAGAGAATACAAACGGACATTACTGCAAGGTTTTGTCCGTTTGTTATTTAAAATCTACTAATGGGAGCGTTAGATACGTTGAACTGCTTCCTTCAATCTTAATTTTACCTGATGATTTTGTTACCACCGGAAGTACGTGTGGGTTTGTCCTTAAAAAGCGATCATCTTTAGTGTTATCCAGATTTGTTATTACTATTCTGATCTTACTACCCTGTTGAAAAATATGAGAATGTGATAATCCGTCGAAAGACGCTGTTTTATACTCACCGGGTTTAATTTTCCTGTCGGTATAATTTATTCTTGTAACCAGTTTGGTTGTATTATCCGGATGGACCTCCCATATCTGGAAATTGTACTGAGCTGAAATTGCATCACATATGTAATTAAGGTTTACCGAGGGAGTCCCGGCCATCGTAATCTGCTTATTCAAAGGCTCTGTTTCAAAAATCAATTCTATTTTTTTAAATTTCGCCTCAAATTCATTTCCTTTGAATTCGTAATTAGCAGCCTGAAGAAGAGTAATATCCGATACATCATTATTGAACTGAAGCTCGTTCCCACTGCCTGAGGAAGTGGATAACTTACCATTATCGTGGAAATAGAACTTAACATCATTCGATCCGCGAGGAGGCCAGCTGTAAGAATACATTCTGTACCAAGTCCACATTGCCGGAGGTTTGCTCTCATTTATTGGGTAAACGCTTGGAGCATATACATATTGAATTGAGTCAAGCACTCCATTTTGAATTCCACCCATCCAGTAATTAAGCCAGTATCCTGTAATGTTCTCCTGGTATTTCATTTCGGGTTCATAAGGATCCGCACCGTGCGCATCGAATGTTCCGTAGTACATCCTGAAAGGGGATTTAAGAAGGTGACCTGCCTTTATCATTCCTCGGGTATTAAAAAATTTATCCTGCCACGCGGTCGAAATCATAATGGGTGTATTGCAGCTGCTGACCCTGTCCATAAAATCTCTCTCCAGAGGTACATAGAATGCAAGACTGTCCCAATACTGCGGGTCATCAGATAATATCCAGTCCCTCATTCTCTTTACCCTGTTATTGTAACGGACAACGGTGGTATCGTAGCTTAATGTCCATAACAATGTCATCTTCGGTGAGTTGTTTTCCATCCAGCTTGTAGCAAACTCCGGGGATGCTACATCAGAGATAATACAGGCAAGATCGAGACCATTGCAGGCCGCCATAAAAGGAATTGTACCGCCCTGTGAACCTCCCGTTGCTCCTACCAGGCTTGGATTAACAGGCCTGTCCTTCTTAATGAATCCAACGAGTTCAATAAAATCTCTCATTTCAAGAGTACTGATCAAGTTTGATAATCCCCCGGATTTTCCCTGTCCTCTCATACTATAAGCTAAAGTATAATAACCATACTCAGCAAGTTGTTTTGCGTATTCCTGTTCATTTCCTTTATTGCCTCCATACCCGTGACAAAAAACCATAGCCGGCCATCCATTTACCGGGGACATTCCTTCAGGTACAAATTCAGTACATTCCAGTCTCACACCATCTGCCAAAATGAAATAAAAATCAGTTTGTTTTACTCTAAACTTTACCGAATCTTCCTGTGAAAACCCACACACCGGAATTAACAATATCAATAAAAGAGCAATTTTTTGTAATATAGAGTATTTCTTCATATTCTATTAAAATCTCAATATATTATCAAAAAATGTAGTCAAATCTGTATTTAAATAAGATTAAGCTTTTTCACTTAATTAATGCTTGTTTATAATTATATTACGTACTAAATGATAGCATTAAATAACATATCGGTAAATTTCGGCACAAGGACCTTATTTGAGGAAGTTTCCTTGAGAGTTTCAGGTAAGGATAGAGTTGCATTTGTGGGCTCGAATGGAGCTGGAAAATCCACATTAATGAAGATAATTATCGGGCTGGTAGAGCCTGACAGCGGTGAGGTAATTAAGTCAAAACATACTACTGTAGGATATTTACCGCAGGACGGGATCAGGCTGGTTGGAAACACGCTATATGATGAGGTATATTCATCTGCGGGTGATATTAATTTGATACAGGCAGAAATAAAAGAGATAGAAGTTGAGATGGAAGCTGTAGATGATCATACAACTGACGAGTATATGGATCTTTTGACGGAGTATATCGAACTGCAGGAGAGATTTAACATCCTCGACGGTCATAAGCTAAAAGCCAAAATAGAAAAAATACTTCTGGGACTTGGGTTTTTCCACGAAGATTTTGAACGCCTTACGGATGAATTCAGCGGAGGATGGCAGATGAGAATAGCGCTTGCGAAACTATTGCTTCAAAATCCCTCGGTCCTTCTGCTGGATGAACCGACTAACCACCTGGACATAGAATCATTAATATGGGTGGAGGATTATCTTAAAGGTTATGAAGGTTCTATCGTACTCATTTCCCACGACAGGAATTTTATGAATAACCTCGTCGATAGGATTGTGGAGATATCTCTGGGAAATGTAACAGAATACACAGGAAATTACACCTTTTATTTGAACCAGAAAGCTTTGCGAAAAGAGCAGCTGACAAACCAGTTAAAGAACCAGGAAAAGTATATAAAAGAGCAGGAAAGATTTATTGAGAGATTTAGATATAAGAATACAAAAGCAAAGGCGGTTCAGAGCAGAATAAAAATGCTGGATAAGCTGGACCGTGTGGAATTGGAAGATGAGGAGAGCGGAATTAATTTCCATTTCCCACCGGCTACACATTCGGGAAAGATAACCCTGGAGATAGAAAATCTATCTAAAACTTATGACGGTAGCAAGTTTATTCTCGAAGATATCGATCTTATTGTGGAAAGAGGTGAAAAGATAGCATTCCTTGGAGTAAATGGCGCGGGAAAATCCACCCTTTCAAAGATCATTGCAGACAAAGAGCCTTTGACTTCCGGAAAGGTAAAATACGGTCATCTTGTGGATGTAAAATTCTATTCTCAAAATCAGGCAGAAGAACTAGACGAAAATAAGACCGTTCTGCAGATAATGGAGGATGCTGCTACCGGGGATATTCAGAAAAATCTGCGAACTCTTCTCGGAGGATTCCTTTTCAGAGATGATGATGTATTTAAAGAAGTGAAGGTATTATCCGGTGGTGAAAAATCACGCCTTGCCCTGGCAAAGATGCTGATTGAACCATCTAATTTCCTCATTCTGGATGAGCCTACAAACCATCTTGATATGCGGTCAAAGGATATGCTAAAGCATGCGCTGAAAAAATATGAAGGCACCATTATCATAGTATCACACGACAGAGATTTCCTTGATGGGGTTGTAGATAAAGTAATAGAAGTGAAGGACAAAAAAATTCGAATGTTTCCCGGTAATTGTTCTTACTATCTCATGAAAAAACAAGAAGAAAAGGATATGCTGGAAAATCATTCCATTAAGGAACAAAAACGCGATAAAAGCCATAAAAAGGATAATTACAAAAAGGGAATAGAATCAAAGAACCGTCAAAAAGAAGTAAACAAAACATTAGCACCGGTGAAAAAAAGGATTTCAGAACTGGAAGATCAAATATCATCTTTTGAATCAAAAATTAAAAATTTAGAAGCCGTGATGGCTGCGCCTGATTTCTTTGATGACCCGGAGTCGGTTAAAAATGTGACTAAAGACTATAATGATAGTCAGAAACTGCTGAACGAAGTAAATTCACAATGGGAACAAGAAGTATCAAAATTAAATAAACTTGAAAAAGAATTATCTCCTAATTAAAACATTTCAAATGAAAAAATTAACTACAGTATTTGCATTTTTAATGCTTATTTCATTTTCCTCAAATGGGTATTCCGGTGACGGTGATGGTGTCAGATTGAATGATAGAGTGACAAGTAATGTTGATCTTATGAAGGAAAGATTTGAAAAAGATTATGAAATTCATAAAACAGTCAGTGAAGTAAGAAGCGGCGCAAAGCTAATAGACTTTTACATTGATCTTCAATTGGGTTACGGTTCGACCAGCGCTAATATCGATTCCAAAAATCCATCTGCAGCATATAATACTTCATCAGCAGGTGGTTTTAATGTAGGAGGCTTATTCTATCTGAATATTGCAGATGTTTTTAGTTTTTCATCCGGGTTGGATTTTTTGAATAAAAAATTTGAAGTTTCCAATTTCGATACAAGCTTAGCTCCATCAGGTACTGTAGAAGAAATATCCACACAGGCTCTAAATATTCCCATCAATTTCAATATCGGTGGAATGATAACAGATAAATTTGGGCTTACATTCAATGGCGGTCCATATCTTGGTGTAATTCTCTCCGCTGATGAAAAAGCCGGCCTGGGATACAAGGATTTCGATCTTGGATTAAATGGAACATTAACCGGGAACTATATGGTAGCCCCACTAGTGAGTGTGCTTTTGGGTACCAAATTCCAGTATGGCGGATTAAATAATCTTGGCAGTACGGATAATGTAGAATCAATACATACAACCAACTTTACTGTCTTCTCAGGTGTGAGATTCGGGCTGTAAAATCAGTTACTAAGTGAGTTTACATAGAAGCGGGCAAATGTCCGCTTTTTTTATGTCAAGAAACAATGAATTTAAAATTTGAATTTAAGTTTGTCCTGCCTGTAATTTACAGTGATTTAAAGTGTAGTGTTTGAACCTGGTTTTTTAATTAATTGATTTTTCATTTACTTGGTAGTTTGAAGTTTTAAAAATGATTTAGTTGTTTTTATATATAGTTATTGAAAATTTATTTTCGGTCCTGAAATTTGGATTGAAAAAACAAGAGTTTCTTAATGCGGCTTCCCGGAAGGATCTTTTCTTCACTTACCCACACTCTTCAGAAATTTATTATACGTCAAAGAACGAGAGAATATATTACGTTCAATCAACATAAAGATAGTATTATTTACGGTTATTGTCAAGGGATTATTTTAGGACACTTTGAAGTGATATACATTATTTATGGAGTGAATTTACGTACTTTGTTTTATTATATTAAAATAAACAAAAAAAATTAAGGATTAAGGCAATGAAAGCAATTGCAAGATTTTTATTTATAGCAGGAATAGTAGCTGTATTTAATATTTCCTATGCGGATGAAGTGCAGTTCACCCAGGGATCTTACCAGGAAGTATTGGCAAAAGCTAAGTCCGAGAATAAAATCGTAATGATCGATTTTGTTACTGACTGGTGCAAATGGTGCATAGAAACCGACAATAAAGTTTATAAAAGACCCGATGTTTACGAATATGCAAATACTTACCAAATTAACTGGAAGATAGACGCTGAAAAAGGTGAAGGTCCGGACCTTGCAAAAAAGTATAATGTAAAAGGTTATCCTACCATAATTTTTGTAGATGGTGATGGTAACGAAGTCGACAGGATTTACGGGTACATTTTCGCGGATGAATTTCTACAGAAAATGAAGGATTATAATGCCGGCATTAATACATATGCCGCTTTAAAATCTGCTGTAGAGTCATCACCTGATGATCCTGCCGCTAACTGGAAATACGCTGAGAAGCTTATCTCCTATGGTGAGTATGAGCAGGCAAAACCATACCTGGAGAAAGTTATTTCTCTCGATGCAGGAAATTCAGCAGGATATACAGATGACGCAAAGCTTTCAATGGCTTCGAGCGGCGAAAGTCCGGAAGCAATCGTTTCCTGGATGCAGGAGTATCCTACCAGTGATAAGATGAAGGATGCCTATGTGAATGCAGCGAATATGTATTCATCCAGCGACTTTGCAAAAGCAAAATCTTTTTTTGATGAAGCTTACGGAAAGTACGGAAAAGGTGATGAACTCCTTGATTTTAACTATGGACTATTCCTTTATTCAAAAGCGTATTCAATGATGAAGGCTGAGAATGCTTCTAAAGATACCTGGAAAGAGGGTCTTTCATTGATAGAAGAAGCAATGCCGTATGTAGCAGGAAGCGTTAATGAAGCAAGCGCATATTATGTGAAATCTGAGCTGTATCATCTGCTTGGTGAGAAGGATAAAGCAAACGACGCAATCGATATGTCCATTAAACTATATGATAAAAAAGTTTACAGGGACCAGAAGGACAAAATTAATGGAGTAAAGCAGGATAAAGTAGAGAAGTAAATCTGATATAGAAATAATTTTGATAAAAACGGGAGAAGATTTCTCCCGTTTTTATTTTAGTAGAATCATTTTCTTTGCCGACGAAAAGTCACCCGCCAATAATCTGTAGAAGTATACACCTCCTGCAAGCCCCGCAGCATTGAATTTATATCTGTAAGTGCCTGCAGTTTGAAAACCCCTGAAAAACTCAAATACAGTTTTACCCGAAGCGTCATAGAGAGTCAACCTTACATCACTATTCTCAGGAATTGAATATTCTATATTAGTTTCCGGATTAAATGGATTAGGGTAATTTTGCTTAAGTATATGCATATCGGGAATTTCTGTTGATAAATTTGTGATCCCGACTGAACCTCCGTTAATAGTCTTTAATATCATTCCACCATTCCCAACTGCATAGCCTAATGTATCATTAATAAAATACATTGAATTTATAGCATTACTTCCCGTCTGGGATTGCAGGGTCCAGTTCTCTCCTTCATCAATAGTTTTATAGATCCCATTGCCGATTCCAGCGGTGTAACCCGTGGCGACAGAGGGGAAAAATACTGTTTGCAGGTCATTTCCGGGAAGGGAAACGATAGTCCAATTTACACCTCCGTTAATTGTCATATAAACGGAGCTGCCGCCTACGGCATAGCCTGTGTTTTGAGTTAAAAATATTACGGATTTGAAAGTCCTTGCAGCAGCGAATAGAGTAGTATCCCAGTCCGTACCTCCGTTTGTAGTTTTCAGAACGGAGTTATCAGCTGATAGAAACCCTGTATTCACATCTGTAAAATAAATCGCAGTCAGGTTTGTAAAAAACGAGAGATTTCTTGATATCCAGTTGGTTCCACCATCTGAAGTATAAAATACAGCTCCTCCGGTTCCGGCTGTGTACCCGGTATTAGGATCAAAGAAATACACAGAGTTGAGAGGGGGAGTCATTGTCACAGCCGGAGGTGTCTGCTGGATCCAGCTGCTTCCTTCGTTTGTCGTTTTAAATATGGCATAAGAATTATTGTCCCTGCCTACAGCATATCCCGTCTGCTCATTTACAAAGTAAACGGAGTGTATGATCTTATCAAATGTAGGCGGAACAAGGTTGAACCAGTTTATTCCTCCATTGGTGGTTTTTAAGATCGCACCTCTGTCAAGAGTATTACTATTATCAATCAGGATATCTCCTCCACCAATGTATCCTGTATTATCAGAAAGCATAAAGACGGAATTCAAAGTAAGCGATGTGCCGGATGACTGCGTAAACCATCCGTTCTGAGCATATAACGGAGTAATAATGAAGGTTAGCAGTATTAGCAGAAGTTTTTTTCCCATATGAAAAATGCCACTTTTCAATTAATAGAATTGTGGCATTTAAAACGTATTATTGTTGATAAAATTTTATTTAAGCAGGACCATCTTCTTTGTTTCGGAGAATTCATCGGTCTCGAGACTGTAATAGTAGATACCTGATGAAAGTGTTGATCCGTCAAAAGTATACTCATACCGACCTGCAGATAGTGAACCATTTACAAGTGTTTCTATTCTTCTTCCCGTTACGTCAAATATACTTAGCTTAACAGAAGAAAGCATTTTTACATCAAACCGGATCTTTGTTTCAGGGTTAAATGGATTAGGATAGTTTTGATGCAGATTGAATTTTTCCGGTATGGTATTACTTATATTCTGAACCGAGATGGGCTCACCGCCTGTGATTGTTTTCATTAT
>JAEYVS010000228.1 GCA_023429265.1 Bacteroidota bacterium
TTTATTGTAGCGGGTGATGCCGGTCACGACAATTATTGGTTCGATGCAAACATTTATAAATTGGGTACGGGAGGAGTTGACCTGGTATATTATGATGATACAACGTCGAATTATGTATTAAATTATTCTTCCGGTTCAATTGCAACACCGGAAACATTCACTGCACCGCTTGCCATTAACGATTTCGAAACCTCGTTATCACCTTACCTGGCTATTCCACAGATCTCTGAGTTTTATGACGTAAATGGTGATGCCGGAGTTATTTATCTTGGATTTAATACAGGACCTGAGAGCGGAATCTATTACGACAGGCTCAGCGCTGTAACAAACATCCATAATGGAACCGGAATTGCTAACACTTACGAGTTAAAGCAAAACTATCCAAACCCGTTTAATCCTTCAACTAAGATTGCATTCTCAATTCCTAAGAATGGATTTACAAGCCTGAAGATATATGATATGGTGGGCAGAGAAGTCGCAACCCTGCTTTCAAAAGAGCTGCAGAGCGGCAATTATGAAGTAGAATTCAACGGCAGCAAGCTCTCGAGCGGAATTTACTTTTACCGTCTAACGACAGATGGATTTACCGAAGCGAAGAAAATGATGCTGGTGAAGTAAGCGTATTTCACATATCTTAACTTTAAAGGGTACTTTTATAAGTACCCTTTTTTATTGGGAACAACCAGCCTCATTTCAGGTTACAAATTATAACGAATTTTTGAATTATAGTGACTATCTTTAAATAATGATGATAATAAAAATAGAAAAAATGCTTAGAAAGTTGATTTTTTTGCCTGTTTTAATGCTGGTTTTGATTAATCCTGCAGCTTCCCAGGAAAGTCCCGAGATGCTGTTCGAGAAGGGTGTATCACTTGTAAATTCAGGTCAATACCCGGAAGCTATTCTGGTATTCGATCAATATATCGATACTATCCAGGATAATTCGCAAGCATATTATAACAGAGGAACCGCAAATTTTAATCTTAGGCAGTATGATGCAGCGCTGGAGGATATGAATTCGGCAATAAAGCTGCGTGAAGATTACGCGGATGCATACTTCCTTCGCGGACTTATATATAAGCATAAGAAAAACCGAAATTCCGCCTTGGTGGATTTTAATAAAGTCTTGAGATATGACCCCGAGAACGCGGAAGCCTATAATAACAGGGGAATGCTATATGCTGAAGTAAAACAGTACCCGAACGCACTGCTTGATTTTGGGAAGGCTATTAAATTCGATCCTCAGTATGCTGATGCATACTATAATAGAGGATACACATACATCCAGGCAGACGATTATACGAACGCAATAGCGAGCTTTAACACAGCAATAAGCCTTGACTCAACATTCACATTATCATATGTAAATAGAGGATTATCATATTACCAGATACAGAGCTATGAAAAATGCATAGAAGACCTGGAGAAAGCCATACAGATGGAATCAAGCTATAAAGCTCAGCTTGATAAATTCATTAAATCCTCAAAGGATATACTCGCAGAAAAAGAGAAGGAAAAAGAAAAGAAGAAAAAGAAGAAAGAAGATGATGATTAAGCACATACTTCTTGTTATTTTCTTAATTGCATTTCACTGCTCTCTGAGTGCTCAGGAATTGACGACCAAAACGCAAAATGTGGATCTCGATGGAGACGGCATACTGGACAAGATAAGCCTTAACATAATCTACGCCGGTGAAGACTATAGCAGTTTTTTACTAACGGTAAATAAAGCAGAAACATTAGATAAGCATAGCTATAATGTTGACGGGTATGAGATCATAGATATTGACAAAAGCGATAAGCAAAAAGAAATTGCAGTTCATACACCTAATGCTAACGGACCGGATGAATACATAATTTACAGATATGACGGTGAGAACATCAAGCGTATCGGCAGTACACACAGCTTTACGAAATTTAACGGTGACGGCACACTGGATGTAGAGACTTATATGTCCTTTTGGACAAAGAATGATAGGTATGTATATAACCGTGATAAAAATGAGCTTGAGTGGATTGAAAAAAAGGAGTACGACATAAACGAAGAATATACCGTGATTGATGATTTTTCGATTCTCCTCTCAATAGGAAGCGCGAATACAAACGGCTTTGTAAAAAAGGGCGAGAAGATAAGGATAACCAAGGCAATTATTACAGATAACTGCGATAAGACAGGCGCGTACTCGGAAGAGCTTTGTGATGAGTTCTATTATGTAACAGAAGACGGCAGAGGAGGAATGGCAACGCTCGAAGACTTAATTGGAAAAGTAGACCTTCCATTACAGCCATAATCATAACAAAATGTACACCAGATTAATTTCAATCTTGTTCCTAGTGTTGTCACTTTCTTCGTGCGGAGAAAAGGTCCAGCAGGAAATTAAGGTTAAAAGTTCGAACGATAAAACAGAAACTAGTCCTCAAGCAGATACTACCTCAACTCACGTAGGTTCCATAAACTCGGAAGATGCAGATAGCAATAATACATCAGCCGGGGAGCAGGAGGAAACTTCGCCGGGAACTGTGAGCACAAGAGCTGCGGGTAAGTACATAGGTGAAAATAAGACAGTCCGGGGTGATGTAGCAGACGTGAATAAAAGACAGAAGGTATGGTATCTGAACTTCGACGGGAAGTACCCTAATAACACATTCACAGGCGTGATATTCCCCCGGAGTTTCGATGCATTCCCGGATGTGGAGCAATACGAAGGAAAGACAATCGAAATAAGCGGAGAAATATCGGAATACAACGGCAAGCCTCAAATAATTTTAAACGACCCCTCACAGGTAAAGGTAATAGATTAATGGATGTAAAAACAAAATGCGGATATGTTACACTCTTCGGACTGCCCAACGCTGGAAAGTCCACATTAATGAATGCACTGCTCGGGACGAGCCTCAGTATCGTAAATAAAAAAGCTCAGACTACGAGGAACAGAATCCTGGGAATTTTAACAGAAGATAATTTCCAGATGATATTCCTGGATACACCGGGAGTACTCGAGCCCAAATATGAGCTGCAGAGATTCATGCAGGCTGAAATAAAGAGTTCCGTAGAGGAAGCCGATGTAATATTACACATTGTAGATGTAGCCAGGTTTAATGAAAAGGAATTTGCTGAATTTGAGACTACTTATGGAAGTTTTTTTGAAGGAAAGCATATAATCACCGTGCTTAATAAGCTTGATCTTGTAGAAAAAGACAAAGTACTGGAAGCAATTGGTATGCTCAGCACTAAATTCCGCAGAACAGAAATAGTACCTGTTTCCGCAATAAACGGTTACAACATTCCCGAATTGAAGAAAACAATAGCAGGTATGCTTCCTGACATGCCATTTCTGTATGATGAGGATACACTGACAGATCGCCCGGAGCGATTCTTTGCATCGGAAATAATCCGTCAGAAAATTCTCCAGCTGCTTCACGAAGAAGTCCCATACAGCGTTTTTGTGAATATAGCTGAGTTTAAAGAGAGAGACGGCGGAAAGGATTACATAAACGCGGAGATCATTGTTGAAAAGGAATCCCAGAAAGCAATCGTACTCGGGAAAAAAGCCGAAATGTTAAAGAAGATCGGGCAGGAATCAAGGAGAAGCATCGAGAAATTCCTGGACAGAGAGGTTTACCTTGAATTGTTTGTCAAGGTGAGAAAAGACTGGAGAAAGAGCCAGAGTTTTTTGAAGAGTAATTTTTAGAAAAGTATTTAGCATCTTAATTTTATATTTGGAATGAAAAAGTTTACTGCCATATTACCGATTTTACTGACTCTATTATGCAATACTGTATATTCTCAAATGAAGTATCAAAAAGTGGTATCCGCTAACAACTTCAAGCTGGAAATAGAGCTTGAGAAAACGGAATACAAAACCTTTGAACCAGTAACTATTTTTTGTCGGTATATAAATAACAGTAGTGAGAATGACACCTTGTATCATGATTTTGATAGCTCAATACTAACCCCTATAACTTTTTACCTTAAGAGTGAAAATGAGGAATCCTTCAAAAGTGGAAACGCAAGGGGAATAATACATTATGTTAAAAATGTTAAGTATGTTCTCTTCCCGGGAGATTCGGTACTATTTACACTTTCACAAAGTTTTTATAAAGTTAATTCCTATTGGAATTCAAATGAAAGCTATGGATATTTTCATAAGTATCTTCAGGAAGGTAATTACGAAATTACTGCACAAATTGAATTTGATGGTACTAAATCATATTCTCCAGCCCTCTCTTCTAACTCATTAAATTTTAAAATAACTGAAATTAATAAAGATGATGAGCATCTACTTAGTGACTACGCAAACAAAAACCGTAGTTATGATAGTAATTTAACTGATAAATTCCCGGAAAGTCCATTCAATGAGTATTACGCACTAAATGATGTTATGACTGAAGTGAGTAAATATCGTTACGATTTTCCAAATGACGGCGCAAAAAATGCTGTCATTAAGTACATTAAGGCTTACCCATATTCAATAAAAACTCTTACACCGGTAAGTCGATATCTAAATTTGGTACAGTCTAAAAGTGCTATGGATGAATTCAGGGAAATAGCTAATGTTTATCCGGGAAGCTTTTTGAAGGAATACTTATACAATTCGATTTTTGAAAAAAAGATACTATTCAATTATCCGGAAAATGAAAATCCACCAGGAATAAAAGATGAAAGAAAAAATTAAACATTAAAACCCGGTTCTGAATACTCTTTTCTCCGAGTAACTCACCGCTCTGTATCCCATATCATTCTGAAAGTTCAGAGGTTTTACGAAATCATCGACATTAAAGTAGGTCATATGCTTCATCACATACCATTGATACTCGTTGCCGCTGATCATCCCCTTGCTGTGGGAGATAGGTGAAGTAATATTCCTGTCGCGCGTAACAACATAGAAGTCACCTTCCGGATAGAACGAATGAAAATGAGCCACATACACACCTGTTCCGGAGCCGGTTTCATATGAGAAGCGGGTATTGCCGCTTACACCGTATAACTTATCCTGCGGTGCAAGAATTTCCGGCGGATCTTCATTCTCCAGATTAATAACGGAATTTGGAGAAGTATAAGAGTAATTTGTAAATCCCGCGCCGTTTTTATCATAACCGTTACCGGATACTTTTAAACGGAACGCGAAAGGAAGATTCTGCGGCACAAGAACCTTTGTGGACTGAATGTTAGCTTCAGCAGATGAGAGAAGAATGCTTGCATTACGGTTTAGCCCGAGAAAGTCCGCGTAAACAGCATATCCTTTATTGGAATAAACATAATTTGGTAAAAAGACAGTAATGGTCGAACTCCCGGGATTTTTTGTTGTGCCGGGAAATTTCAGGTCCGCGCTTTGCAAAACATTTGAGCCGCGGAATATTGTCACGGGGTATTCAGAATACCGGACGTAATTGTCCTGAGTTTTTGAGATGTAGATAACAAATCCGCTGACAAACTCTTTTGATTTTGGCCAGTCCACGGTAATTATTTTCGTGGTTTCCCCGGTAGTTGCCACTGCCTCAGTAGAATAAAATAGGTCCTGGCTGATGAATTTAATTATGGCTGAAGTACCTGAGGGTATCTCCGGAAAAGTCACCTTAAGAGCTTCAGTATTTGCGTATTTAGCGGAATTTAGTCCGAATAGCTTAAGTTCGGGTTCCATTGTGGTTAAGCCTTCATATCTTACCGAAATGGCGCTCGATTGATCTACTATTGTAAGATTGTATGGTTTTTTGGTAACCGGTATTGAAAAATTACCATTAGTGTCGGTTGCAGTGGTACCCTGTCCTTCGATCTCAACGGTTACTCTTCCAACGGGGAAATACCTTTCATCGACAACAGTTCCATTGACGGTCTGTGAAGAGGCTGCCGATGCAGAAAAAAGAATGACTATTAATGTAAAAATTACTCTCAAAGTGGCAGGGATTAAATTTAACAATATCATTAAATTAAAACTTCCCGGTTTTTAAGTCAATCCAATTGAAATAACTATTTACCTGCTAATCGTTCGATTTCATCCCTTAATTCAGCCGCTCGTTCAAATTCAAGGTCTTTTGCGGCATTTATCATTTCTTTTCTCAGTTGATCGAGGAGTTCCTTTCTCTGATGAGAACCTATCTTATTCTCAACGGGTTCCGTTAAGATACTCAGAGAGGATTTTTTACCGTCTGACGGTTTGGATTTGTCATATTTTACTCGTGAATCTGCCACCATTGTGGACGACATTATCTCTTCGTATGTCTTATATACAGTTTTGGGTTCAATGTTATGTTCCCTGTTATACTCTTCCTGTATTGCCCTGCGGCGTGTAGTTTCCTTAATAACTTTATCCATGGATTCTGTCACTTTGTCAGCATACATAATCACGAGCCCGTTCACATTCCTCGCGGTACGACCTGCGGTCTGCATAAGTGACTTCTCGGAACGAAGAAATCCTTCCTTGTCTGCATCCAGTATTGCAACAAGTGATACCTCAGGGAGATCGAGACCCTCCCTGAGCAAATTCACTCCAACAAGAACATCATAATCACCCAGCCTCAGACTCCTGAGCTTTTCGATCCTTTCAAGCGCATCTATCTCCGAATGCATATATTGCACTTTGATGCCAATACCAAGAAGATAATCGGTAAGGTCTTCGCTCATTCGTTTAGTGAGTGTGGTGACAAGTACCCTCTCACCTTTTACACTGCGCTGACGTATCTCATTAATGAGGTCATCGATCTGATTTTTTACGGGGCGGACCTGTATCTCGGGATCGAGGAGACCTGTTGGACGGATTATCTGTTCAACAACAACACCTTCGCTTTTTTCAAATTCATAATTCGCCGGCGTAGCGCTCACAAATATAGCCTGCTTAACCATTGCTTCCCATTCCTCAAACGTCATCGGACGGTTATCGAGAGCCGAAGGAAGTCTGAATCCGTGCTCCACAAGTGTTTTCTTTCGCATGCGGTCCCCATTATACATTCCTCTTATCTGAGGTATGGTAACGTGAGATTCATCCACAACCAAAAGAAAATCATCGGGAAAATAATCAAACAAACAGGATGGCCTGGAGCCGGGAGGACGGTTATCCATATGGCGTGAATAGTTTTCTATTCCCGAGCAGTATCCTACTTCACGGATCATCTCTATGTCAAAATTCGTACGCTGCTCGATACGCTGAGCTTCAATGAATTTCTCCTGTGACTGGAAATAGTTTATCTGTTCGGCAAGCTCTAACTTAATATCACCAATGGCTCGTTCTACTTTTTCCTCGTTAGTGACAAAATACTTTGCAGGGTATAATGCAATGCTGTCGTCTTTGCCGATCACCTTTCCGTCATCTCTATTAATGTAGGATATCTTTTCGATTTCATCGTCAAAAAGTTCGATCCTTATTCCAATATCATTCTCGTATGCGGGTATGACCTCAATAATGTCGCCTCTCACTCTGAATGTCCCGCGCGTAAATTCGTAATCATTCCGTACATAATGAATATCGATGAGCTTATTGAGGATCTTTTTGCGGGATACCTTATCACCCTTTTTCAGGACGAGTACCTGCCCTGCGTATTCCTCCGGCGCGCCAATACCATAGATGCAGCTTACTGAAGAAACAACAATCACGTCCTTCCTGCCCTCAAGAATTGCTGATGTAGCTTTTAGCCTTAGGCGGTCTATCTCTTCATTTATGGAAAGGTCCTTTGCAATGTATGTATCGCTTGAAGGAATATAGGCTTCCGGCTGGTAATAATCATAATATGAGATAAAAAACTCGACCCGGTTTTCCGGGAAAAAACGTTTGAATTCTCCATATAATTGAGCCGCAAGAGTTTTATTATGTGACATCACCAGAACGGGCTTACCAACATTTTGGATTACATTGGAAATGGAAAATGTTTTACCCGAACCGGTCACTCCAAGAAAGGTCTGGTATCTTTCATTTCTTTCTACACCTTCTGTTAATTCCTTTATTGCTCTGGGCTGATCTCCGGTGGGTTTATAGCTGGATTCTAATTTGTATTTCATTACTTAATCTAACCTCAAAATTGGATATAAAATTCTAATATAACCCTTGGAGTTGAGAGTTATAATCCAATTCGATGTCTCTACCGGCAGTACAAATTAGGGTATTCTGCTGAGATATAATGAGGCAACATTGAGGTCAGGGTCCAGTGTTAATGCCGTTTCAAAGTCCTTTTTAGCATTTTCCATATCACCTGCTTTGTAATAACATTCTCCTCTTATTTCGAAAGCATATGGATTTTGTGGTGAATTTTCGACAAAAAGATCGAAAAACCGGAGTGCCTGGGAGTAAGCTTTTCTGTCCATAAATCTTTTGCCAATTTCCTCGGAAGATGTACTAACGTTGCTTTTTTC
>JAEYVS010000004.1 GCA_023429265.1 Bacteroidota bacterium
AGGTACCCCCTCGGGACTGCCGGTTTAAAAAACATTGATTTCATATTAGTTTGTAAAAAGCAGTTATTATTAGAAAATTTTTACCCATAAAAAAATAGTTAATCGTTAGTAAATCGTGCTTTGAGAAGTATAATTCGTTGGAGCCGTTTTCTCGGCTTAAAAGGTAAGCAAGGCAAGAGGTCTAAATTTCTCCATCACCGGAGATAGTTTCTGAATAAAACAAAATTACTCCTCCTCTGCCCGCTTACCTTTTTCTTTTTGCAATGGGATTTCGGAGGTGTTCTCTCAGGGTCATTATGGGAAAAACTTTCTTCGTGAAATTTCGTGTTCTTGGTGCCTTAGTGGTAAGAAAATTTCCCCAAAAAATTTACGTTAATTCCTCGCATTAATTTCCGTATCTTTCCCTAACCAAACTCTTACAACTATGAAAACACTTTACAGTGTCTTTTCGGTGATAATAATCTCGATCTTTCTTTCGGCCTGCGCGGCAGAAGCCCCATACTATAAAGAGTATGACCTGAACCGCATCTGGGTGCTCGATAATCTCGGCGGAGCGTCCATCACCACATCCAACTTCCCTAATGGCGCGCCGTGGATGGAACTCAAAGTCGGCAAATCCGAAATGGGCGGTAATACCGGCTGTAATGGTATGGGCGGAACGGTGTACGCTTCATCGGAAATGATCATATTCTCAAACATCATCACGACGAAAATGTTCTGTGAGAATGTGGACGAGACGCGCTTCTTATACGCGCTGGATAATACCGGGTACTGGACCATCGAAAACGAGCGGCTCTTTCTTTTTGATGCTCCCGGTGGTGTTGTTCTCGCGGTATTTAAAGAAGGTACCGTGCCGGACACCGAAACACAAAACTAATCCGCCCTCCCCTCCTTCGGGAGGGGTGGATCCCAACGAAGTTGGGAGACGGGGTGGGTTGACATAAGCTCCCCTAATAATTCCCCTTTCGGAGCGAAGCGGAGATCCCGCTTTAGCGGGATGCGAATCTCTGCGTTCTCTGCGGTAGAAAAAACTGAACATTGAACATTAATCATTGATAATTGACAGCAGCTCTTCCAGATCCAGAGGGCGTGTCCACATCTCAATTGTACCATCCGGTTTCCTGGGCCATTCCTCTTTAGGGCGGTCCCAATAGAGCTCCACTCCGTTCCTGTCGGGATCATTCAGATAGATGGCCTCCGAGACACCGTGATCTGAAGCCCCGGTCAGAGGGTATTCCGCGTCTATCAGTCGCTTCACCGCCAGAGCCAGGTCCTTCCTTGTCGGGTAAACTATCACCGTATGAAAAAGTCCCGGCGCTCTTGCCGGAGCGGGATCCGCGCCCTTGCTCAGCCACGTATTAAGGCCGATGTGGTGGTGGTATCCGCCCGCCGAAATAAAAGCCGCCTCATCTCCATACATCGTCGTCAGCTCGAATCCCAGCAAGCCCGTATAAAAATCCAGAGCCCTCTGCAGATCCGAAATCTTCAGGTGCACGTGCCCGATGAGGGTGCCTGCGGGTATTGTGTAGTTTGTGTTTATGTCCAAGTTTGTTTTGTTATGAGTTTATACAATGTACCATTCATATGTAAAGTTACTAAAAATAAACTACTGTTTTAAATGCTGAAATGAGATAACCGTAAAAATCTTCATATTTGATTTAACAGTGATTTGGAATGAATCCGAAATCCGTCCGGAAAACGGGTTTGTTTTTACAGCTATTTGTCAGCGGGCGCATATTTTCAATTTTTTTCTCCTTTCTATTTTTTTCGTTTCGTAATTAATGGACATAGTGATGCCGTGACCGTCGTGAATGAAAAAATTTTTCAGCGGTGGTGTTACTTATTTGAATGTCAAAGAACTAAGCTACTAACATTGTTTCGTGATAGAAAGAATGTATACAAATATACGAATAAGCTCAGGTAAGAGTCAAACAAAAAATGGATAGATAGCGCATCTATACAAAATGGTGTTTAAGTTATTATTAAACAATGTTGATTCCGAATGGTATTGACGACCTTAGAAGAGAATATATTTTAAATTTTCTTTAATGTAATGAGTCAAACAAAAATCCCGCAAAACTACTGCGGGACGTCGCTCCGCTCCGAAGTTAGATAGCGCATCTATCCTTTTTGTACATAAGTGTTGATAAAACATTGGGGAGTGGTTTTAGGATTGACGAGGGGAAATGGGTGAAAGAAGTTTTACACACCCCGTCATCCTTTATGGATGCCACCCCTCTCGAAAGGGGAATTATTTTATTGCATCCCCTCCGACGGAGGGGATTAAGGGGTGGGTTACATCGGGAAGGTAATTTTATTAATGATTTTATTTTTTGCGGCTGTTTAACCATTCTGTTAGAAAGAGAATCGTTTTTCTGTATGTCTGAATCGGAAAATCTTAGAACTGTGATATTCAAATTTTCGAGTTCTTTTTGACGTATTAAATCTTTTTCAATTTTATCGTTGTGGGATGAGCCGTCAATTTCAATTGCCAGCATTAGCTCCTGTGAAAAGAAATCTACTATGTAATTTCCGATTGGTCTCTGTCGGCTGAACTTAAACCCGTTTAGTTTCCGGGATTTCAGGTGATTCCAGAGAATGATTTCTGCGGGTGTGGATTTATTTCGCAGGTCTTTTGCAAATTTTTTTATGTAAGGGTTGTATGATAAGATTTTTCTTTTCATTTCTTTTAAAAATATAGAATGTAAAGAATTTTTGTAAGGGTTTTTCGTTACTTGAAGTTTTTGTTCCGTACTGAACTATATTAGTTTTCATTATAGTGGCACGCTATAACCCACCCCTTAGTCCCCTCCGTTGGAGGGGATGCATACAACCCACCCCTTAGTCCCCTCCCGATGGAGGGGAGGCTCATACTTTGCGGCTCCATTTTAAGCGGGAGAGGTCTTCGGTTTCATTTGGTTTGCGAAAGACGAAAAGGTTTTCGTGCATAATGAGATAGAACTTCATTTCTTTAGCTTTGTTTTCCCATCGTTTGGAAAAGGTACAATTATACTGTCCTTTTATTATCTGCTCTTTAAGGATAAAGCCTGCATCGAGGAATCTCTGCATAAGATAATATGACAGCGGAATGTAATGTTTAGCTTTTCGTGTATCGCCCATCAGTATGGCGCAGTATTTATCCTTTTTCAGGACTCTGAATAACTCCTCCGCTACCCTGCCAATCTCATCCATAAATTTCGCGATATTGCTGATATTGGATAAGTCTTCCGCAATCTGCCCGTCCGAGTATGTGATGATATTCAAATATGGTGGATGCGTGATGATCAGGTCAATAGTTCCGTCTTTGAGCATTGATAAGTCACGGGCATCACCCTGCACGACTTTTTGCTTCGATGAAGTTTTGAAATCAAACTCCAATGCCTTTTTCGTCAGTTCCACCGCGTTGGGATTCACGTCAACTCCGAGAGCGTTGCGGTTCAGGAGTTTCGCTTCGATGAGTGTGGTACCGGAGCCCACCATAGGGTCAAGAATGTAGTCACCTTCTTCGGAATACATTTCGATCAGGTTTCGTGGGATCTGCGGAGCGAAGTTGCCGCGGTATTTGGGATTATGTGTAGCCCATTTACCCCTTTCCGGGAAAGCCCAGGAGGTAGTAATTTCAGGTTTAAAGTCGTCGGGTTGGAGTTTGTTATCCACGTATCATTCTTTCCAGCTCTCCGTCAGAAAGCATTTTTAAATTTAATATTTGACCGTTATTGTGATTGTATGTTTCCTCAAGGGGTCTTTTAGTGGTAAGCCATCCCATACCATCAGTAATCCAGATAAATTTATGTCCCTGACTCTCTATTAAACTATAGACATCTCTATACTCACCTGCAGTTGATTTAAGTTTTGAACCACCACCACTATAATAGTTAACTTCCAAGAAGAATAATTTTTTGTCAATTTTATCATAAATCACAAAATCGAATATTCTACTGGATTTATCAATCTTTATGTCTATTCCAAATTCAGACTTAATTTTATTCTTATTTGCCTGAGAAATAAAGGAGTATCTGGATTTATCCAAACCTTCTAAATGCTTTTCTATAAGATTTTCCATCAAAGTCCCAGTTCTGTTTTTCCTTCCATTCGTGTCCATTCCTACTTCTAGGCCAAATACATAATCTACTAAATTTTTTATTTTTTCCTCACTAAATAATCTCTCAAGTCCTGTACGCTGGAAAAATTTGTAGCACAATTCAATTTCTTCCTCATTTATTTCAGTATAATTAAAAACATAATTAACATTATTTCCTTCTTCATCCAACAAAATTAAGTTTTTGTAATCTCTAATCGCTAATAAAATTGGGAAAGTTGAGATTACTTCGGGATATTCTTTTACAAGAGAAACAAATTCTTCTCTAATATTCTCTTTACCAATTAAATAATTAAGAATATTTAATTGTTTTTCTATCTTTTTTACATTGATGTCAATTTTATTCCAATTGACAAAAAACTCAAAAGTGAGAATTGTGTCTTTAAGATTATTAATCAAGTATTGAAAATTCTGCGACATCAAATACTTTATTTTTTTGTATGTGTAGCTG
>JAEYVS010000007.1 GCA_023429265.1 Bacteroidota bacterium
TTACCGTTTGTCATTTTTTGCTAAAGCACTGACTTTAGCCCAAAATCACCTAATAATTTAACGTTTTTACGGAGTATTAATTTGAAGCAAAATCTTTCTAAGATAATCCTTACTGTTGTTCTGATCGCGCTTTCCGTATATGCTCTATATCCTACCTACGAAGATTACAAATTGCAGCAGGAGCTAAGCAACCTTAGCGGACAGGATAGCATTACTTTCGTAGACCAGAACGGACAGGAGCTCCGGGATGCTCAGGAAAAGAGAATCAAACTCGGACTCGACCTTAAGGGCGGTATGTATGTTGTTTTGGACGTGGATGTTATGAAGCTGTTGAATGATCTTGCAGTTAGAAAACATCAGCAGCTCGAACAGATACTTGAAGAGATGAAGAATTCTAACCTGGATACCGACGAACCCATCATAGATATACTAAAACAAAAGCTTACTGAAAAAGGATTAACATTAAAGTCGTACTATGGTGAAATAAGAGATACTGAGGATGAAATTGAAGGTAAGCTCAACCAGGAAATTGACGGTGCCATAGAAAGAGCTGTTGAAGTTGTCCGAAACAGAGTTGACCAATACGGTGTATCCGAACCTCAAATTCAAAAAGTAGGCGGCAATAGGATCATAGTAGAGCTTCCCGGTGTTAGCAACCCTAAGGATGTCAGACAATTGTTACAGGGTACTGCCTTACTGGAATTTAAAATGGTATATGACGCGCAGAAGACTGTGGAGGTGATGCAGAAGGTTAACGAAGTTCTGGCAAAGGATACTTCGCTATCAGGAAATACGGGTGGTGATGTGAACCCGGTAGATATGCTCACCGGTACTACGAATGATACTTCAAAGAAACTCTCTTCCGATACAATAAAAAGCGAAAATAATACAGCAGGAAAAACCGACACCACTAAGAAAACTGATACGACAAAGAAAGCAGCTGATACAACAAAGAAGCAAACTGACACTACAAAGAAAACAGATACTACTAACGGTAATGATACATCATCAGGCTCGGATACAGGACAGTCACTTGATACCAATCAAATGACCCAGGAAGAATTTATGAAGGAAAATCCTTTATTCTTTACTCTTGTCCAGATAAATCCCGAGAGCGGGGTTGCTGACGGATATGTTTCCGAAATGGATAAAGCTAAAGTAGATAGATACCTTGCAAGACCTGACGTACAGGCCGTAATTCCTCCTGATATGCAGTTCCTATGGTACCAGAGAACATTTAATTCAGAAGACGGAACTGTTGTATACACTTTAATAGCTGTTAAAAAGACACCTGAATTAACCGGAAAATCGGTAGTGGACGCGGTTGCAACAATCGATCCGACTGATAATACTCCGGTAGTAAATATGAGGATGGATAGCGAAGGTGCCGGACAATGGGCTAGGATCACGGGTGCAAACATTGGGAAAAGATGCGCAATTGTACTGGATAATGTTGTTTATTCAGCTCCGGTAATACAGGCTAAGATCACAGGCGGAAGCTCCGTCATCCAGGGAATGGGTAGTGTAACCGAAGCTGAGTTATTATCAATAGTTTTAAAAGCAGGTGCTTTACCTGCACCGCTCAAGATAATCGAAGAGCGTACCATTGGACCATCTCTTGGAGAAGATTCAATCAGATCAGGTGTGATATCATCCATAGCTGCTTTAATTCTTGTAGCATTGTTTATGATTGTATACTATAGAAGCGGAGGCGCAGTTGCTGATATTGCTTTGCTGATTAATGTGCTATTTGTTTTAGGTATAATGGCAACTTTCAAAGCAACACTTACTCTGCCCGGTATTGCAGGTTTTATTTTATCCCTCGGTATGGCTGTAGATACAAACGTTCTTATTTTTGAAAGGATAAGAGAAGAAATGGCTATCGGTAAGCCAATGAAAACTGCAATTGAGATAGGTTTCAAGAAAGCATTTTCTGCAATTCTTGACTCGCACGTTACGACTGTCATTACAGGAATAATACTTTATCAATTTGGAACCGGACCAATTCAGGGATTTGCAATTACTCTTCTTTTCGGTGTAATTGCAAATCTGTTCACTGCTATTGTTATTACTCACTTCCTCTTCGATATATTCCAGGAAAGAGGCTGGAAATTTGGCTTCGGTCAATAATTTTATTTTAAGCTTAACTTTGTTTTAAATTATAATACTTAATGAGACTTTTTGAGAATACAAATATTGATTTCCTCGGTAAAAGAAAGAAGTTTTACCTGGTATCAACAATAATCATAATTCTGGGTGTTATTGCTCTTTTTATAAAACCTATTCCGCTGGGAATCGATTTCATTGGTGGTACCGAGATCCAGCTTCGCTTTCAGACTCCGGTAGAAGTTTCTGACGTAAGAAATATAATGGAAGATGCCGGTTTTGGAGCTATGGAAATCAAGACTATGGGTTCCGAATCAGATATTCTGCTCAGAACTCCTATGCAGGGTGAAGGGCAGTCGGTATCAGACAGGATACAGGATGCAATTAAAGCCGGGATTCCCGAAAATACCTTTGAAGTTTTACGTGTTGACAAAGTAGGTCCAAAGATTGGAGAAGAACTTAGGAGAAATGCATTACTGGCTATTATATTTTCTTTGTTGGGTATTCTCATTTATCTCTCATTGAGATTTCAGTTTGTATACGCTCTGGGGGCAGTTATCGCTCTCCTTCACGACGTTTTGATCACTATTGCTACAGTAGCAATATTTAATGCGATCCTCCCTCTGGGTCTGGAATTTGATCAGCCAATGCTTGCGGCATTCCTTACACTTATTGGTTTTTCTGTAAATGATACTGTGGTTATATTTGACAGGATCAGGGAAAATATAAGACTATTCAAGCATGAAGATGTTGAAACTGTTATGAATAAGAGCGTAAATGCTACATTGAGCAGAACGGTTATAACTGGAGGAAGTGTACTTTTAAGTGTACTTGTTATTCTTATTTTCGGGGGTGAAGTGCTTAGAGGATTTTCTTTTACATTCACTGTTGGTATTATTACAGGTACATATTCATCTATCTTTGTTGCTAGTGCAGTCGTTGTAGACTGGAAAAACAAGTTTGATAAAAGAAAAGCTCTTGGAAAAGAAAAAAGAGCTTCTTTATCTAAATTATAATGCTTAATTACGAAATTACAAATATCGAACTGGACGGTAATGAATTTAAGTCCATTCTTCTGAAAGAAGAATCTGTGGGGTTATCAAATCTAAACGAAGTGAAATCCCAGATACAGAATCTTCTTTCGGAAGGCCATAATTATTTCGCAATAGATCTTACCGAAGTGAACTCAATTAACAGCTCCGGTTTAGGTATATTAATAAGCTGCTATAAGTTGATCAAGGATGCCGATGGTGATTTCAGATTGATAAATGCAAATGACAAGCTTTTGAATATTTTTAAAATTACGAAGCTTGATAAAGTTTTTGACCTTAGCTAATGCACTCCAATTCTAAATAATTTTCTATTAACCCGCTAAATTTAAGGCGGTTTTTTTATGTCTGAAAAAGCTAACAATGTAAATGTAATCGTCGGCTTAAACTGGGGCGACGAAGGAAAAGGCAGGATGGTTGACTATCTTGCTCAGAACGTAGATTATGTAGTACGTTATCAGGGCGGGAATAACGCCGGACATACTGTAGTGAATGAGTTCGGTACGTTTAAACTTCACCTGGTGCCATCAGGCATATTTAATCCTAATGTTACAAATGTTCTTGGTACAGGGATGGTGATCGATCTGGAAGCTATGGATGAAGAGTTGACTTCCCTCGGTGAATCCGGCATAAAGGTCGATAATATTGTGGTTTCAGACAGAGCAAGTATAACATTCCCCTTTCATAGGATCGAGGATGAGCTTGAAGAAGAGAGGTTAGGAAATCAGGCATTCGGCTCTACAAAGCGTGGAATAGCATATGCATATAGCGAGAGATATCTAAAAAAAAGCATACTTATCGGGGAGTTGCTGTATCCTGCTGATTTTGAAAGAAGACTGAGAGAGCTTGTAGACTGGAAAAACCTCATCATAAAGAATTTTTATAACCGTGAAGATAAGATGGTTTCCTTCGAGGAGGCGCTTGAGTGGTCCAGAAAGTTCAGCGAAAAAGTCATACCCTACATTACAGACGTAACAGTTCTTCTCGAAAATGCAGTTAAAGAAAATAAAAAGATCTTATTCGAAGCTCAACTGGGATCTTTAAGAGATATTTACTACGGAATCTATCCCTTTACAACATCCTCCTGTACACTTGCGGCATTTGCTCCTATTGGCGGCGGTCTGCTAACAACCAAAATAGACAAGACAATTGGTGTAATGAAGGCATTTTCTACCTGCGTAGGAGCAGGACCTTTTGTCACAGAAATCTCCGGCGAAGATGCCGATAATCTCAGAGAAACTGCGTTTGAATACGGCGCATCAACAGGAAGACCCCGGCGAATCGGACACTTCGATGCAGTGGCTTCTCGTTATGGAGCTAAAGTGCAGGGTGTGGATGAGATAGCCATTACTAAACTTGATTCACTTTCGGGCAGAGAAAAGTTGTATATTTGCACAGCGTATGAAGCAGATGGCAAGGAATATCAGAACTTCCCTCTTAATCCCATACTCGATAAATCAAAGCCTATTTACATTGAAATGCCGGGATGGACTGAAGATATTAACGGATGCAGAAAATTCGAAGAGCTTCCAAAAACAGCACAGGACTACGTAAATAAGATCGAGGAACTTGTGGGGTACACCATAAAATATATTTCTGTAGGTCCCGAAAGAGAAAGTCTAATCATCAAATAATTATTTTTTCTCCTCATCGTTCGATTCGCGCTTCGTTTCTACGTCAATGTGGATACCTTTACTGTCTTCCTTACTAATGGTTTCATCCGAAATTAATTCTTCTTTGACTTCTTCTTTCACTACAAACGACTCTTCCTTTACAGGTTCCTGCTTGATAACCACAGTCCTGTGAGTTTCAGATGAAGTATAAGCGGGAGAATATGAGACAGGATTTTCCTTCTTTCTGTCAAAAAATGCATCAAAGGAAATAACTCCTGCTCCGCTGAATAATGTGCACAATGTACAGGCAAACACCACCCAATTTAAACTAAAAGCGTGTACCGGATCACCTGCACCTGTAGCAAAAATTATGGATAGGGTGATTAGTGACAAAAAGAAACTTACTATTGGTGTGAATAAACCTATAATGAATAAACCTCCTA
>JAEYVS010000027.1 GCA_023429265.1 Bacteroidota bacterium
AGCTCTTCATTCATCTGTGACTTATTTTTAAGGTCCATCAGCTGTTTCTGCAGGTCGAATGCCTCGTCAGAAACAGATTCCAGGTCTGATTTCAGCTCCTGTGTCATTTCCTTTGTTTCCTGCAGTAATTCTGCCAGGGGCTTGTATTGAAGGGTGCGGATTTCAGAGCGTGCTGTCTTTCCGGTATTGTCTGTCACTTCCATATAATATTCGAGCCTTTCCCCGGAGCGTAGATTTACACCAGCCACATTCCAGAGATATGGAACCTCAAGCGACGTTGCGTCGAGATTTTTTATGGGGATATTCACTATCGTGAAATTTCCCGAGGCTGACACATTGCCTGCTGATTTTGAATAATGAAGCGTGAGTTTTGAAAATCCATAATCATCGGATATCCTGGCTCTTACAATAAGTTCTCTTTCGCCCTTTAATGTATAATTCGCCTCCTTCGGTTCAACAATAACTATCTTTGGGGGATTATCATTTACTACTTTTATATTGTATAACCTGGAGTTTTTGTTTTCTCTGCCCTCATTGTCTTTGAGGACAAATTTATACGTTCCTGTCTTACTAACGGTAACAGATCCTGATGCTTTATCTCCCGAAACATTAAACCCGGTGAAATTTCCGTCGAGCTCGATACCTGCTGATGATAATTCCCTGCTCGAAGTTACGTCAAATTCCAGCCGGCTTCCTTCCGGGCAAAAAACATCACCTTCATTTTCTTTCAATTGTTTTACCGGCATTCCGCTGAATTCAGGCGGGTGTATTGTCACGTAGAAGCTTTTTACAATGGGGTAATCGAGGATTCTGACTTCAAACTTTTCCGATTCAATTCCTTCATATTCAGCGTAATAAACCAGGTCAGTGCTGACATTTTCAATAGATGTAAGGAAGTATCCGTTCACTTCGGTTGTAAGTTCTTTTTCTGATAATAAAACTTCTGCTCCGTCACCTTTGATCTCTTTTGTGAAGAAATTCAGCTTTGAAATATCAAGACCTTCCTTGTTTGCCTTCACCAGGACAGATACATCGACTCTTTCGCCTTTTACCACTTCAGTATCACCGGGTTCAATTTCAAATACTATTCCGTAATCCCCGTCAATGAAGTTATACTGGTAATTTACCAGCCTGTTCAGTGAACCAAACATTGTTGAGGGAAAGATGGCAAAAACCAGAGAATATAAAACAAACGATCCTGCTAATATCCAGGACAGTTTTTTTATGTTTGAGAATGGAATGAAGGAAGAAAAGTTTATATCACTTGAGCGTTCGTTTACTTTTTCCAGGTTAGCAGTTACCAGTTCTCCTGAGAAAACAGAATTGGAATTGGTGTTTTTAAAAAGGGATAGCGAGTTTGAAAGAGAGTCCTTAATTCCTTCAAATTTGCTGCCGACTTTTTGAGAATACCTTATGGTATCAAAGGGAGATATTACACCTGCTCTTTTTAGAATGTAGTTTGCTATGAAGTATATTATTGTAGCGGAGAATGCCGGTACGAGTGTCCAGAAAAAAACAGTACGAACCCCAGAAGAGAAATGAAAGATCGCTTCGAGTAATACCAATAGAAAAACAATAGCTCCAAATCCTGTAACCGTAATAAGAGAATTCCGGGCAAAGTTATAGAGCAGTTCTTTTTTGTTGGTTTCCGATAGTCTTTTTTCGAGGGAATTGTATATTACACCTGCGTTCGATACTGGATAATTCATTGGCTCCGGCTTTGTATATAATACTAAATATTTAACATAAAGGTTTCAAATAAACATACTTATTCACCTAATGTAATTCAATATATACTGAATTTTTGTATAATTATATGAAATGGGCGGGATTTTTTAAGAAAAGCGGTGCTTTATCAGCGTTTTTATGGCTATTATGCCGTCATACCAGCTGATTTTCTTTCCTTCTTCCCTGGAGCGGGGATTATATGAAATGGGTACCTCGTGGATCTTAATTTTCCGCTTTAATGTCTTTCCGGTTACCTCAGGACAAAAATCAAATCCCTCGGTGGTAAGATCGTAGCTTTTCAGGAGATCGGTTCTAAAGACCTTATAACAGGTAGATTCATCGGTGATCTTTGAGCCGTACAGAATATTTGTAACGATACTCAGTAGTCTGCCTCCCCAGTAAAATGCAAGAGATGATTTTGGATTTCTTATCAGATTGCGGGAGCCGTAAACTACCTGAACGCTGTCTGATTCGAATGGTTTAAGAAGCTTTGCGTAATCCGCAGGATCGTATTCCAGGTCTGCGTCCTGTATCAAAACGATGTCACCGGTTACTTCCTTGAGACCGGTTTGGATTGCCGCGCCTTTGCCTTTATTTTTGGAATGAGATAAAACTATTAAAGGGGTAGTTAGCTTACTTTTCAGCTGTTCAATTATTTCGAGGGATTTATCAGTCGAGGCATCATCAACAGCTATGATTTCGTGAACAAGCCCCGTATCAGAAACTCTCCGCGTTATCTCGTCTAAATATTTTTCCTCATTGTAGAATGGGATTATGACGGATAGTTTCACAGTTACTTCGTATTGTGTTGATGCTGAAGGTTGTTGAGCCTTGTTCGGATCTGTTCATTTGAGGGATCGATCTGTAGATATTTTTCATAACAGATTTTTGCAAAATCCATTTTCTCTTCTAAATGGTAAATTGTGCCGAGATTGAAATAAAGATCTTTTAGAAGCGGCTCTTCGAGTTTTCCATTTGTTTTCTCAAGCACATTTAAATAAATATATTCGGCTTCCTTGTAGCTTTGTAAGCCTAAAGTCAAAATCGCAAGATTCATCATTTCCCTGTATTGCGGGTAAGGCCTGTAAAAAGACTTAAACCAGTCGCTTCCATCATAGCCCGGTTGGATTTCTATCAGCCTTTTTGTCTCTTCATCGGTAAATTCTTTTTTAAAGTCATACTGAGGGAATATCTGCGATAATTTGTTTCTTGGTAATACCCTTACAAGGTCTATTTTACCATATACAATGGAATTTTCGTCCAGGTAGAAGATCATGTAATCCTTAAGTCCATTCATCTGGTCTATCCACTGGTAAGCCTTGCCGTGATTGAATATAACGAACCTTGGGTCATACTTGTTAACCAGGTTTACTAGCTGTCCCGCGTTAAAACTATTTAGATATTCACGGTAGAGGTCTTCCCCGATTACTTCAAGCCTTCCGTCGATATATACCTGCCCCGGAAAATCCCACTCAATCCAGCCGCCGGAATCCATGTCATTAAGCACACTGCCGTGAAGGTTTGATGCTTTCATATGTTCGATAGCCTTTACTGGAAAGCTTTTTTGGTTTAACCCAATTCCAAAGTCTACTCCGGCTCCGTAACTATTATAATAATTTCCCATGGCTATCCTTGCAGAAAATAATATGAATGCTATGGCAACGGCGTATTGCAAAATGTTAAGAGCAGGTTTAAGCTTTGAAGTTAAATTTCTGATCTGCTCAATTTCAAAGATATCCTTTAAAGATATTGCAATAATATATCCGGCATATATCATAAATATCGGGATATTCCTGAATGCAGCATATGAGATATAGAAAAATGCAGCATAAATAATGAATTCATATATTCTGCGCTTACGTATTGTTAAGATCATCAAAGCAAAGCTTGCTATGGCAGAATAAAAATACAGATTCAATTCAAAGTTAAAACTTCCATCGGTTATGGAAAAAGGTGACTGCAGCTCTGAAATAGTCTGGGCGAAAATATTGGATTCATCGAGCCTTGTCAAAAGGTAGAAAGGATATGTAGCTCCCGTTATAAAATATGGATTGACCAGGGTGGCTGCTATGGCAATTAAGAACCATTTTAAGAAGTACATATCTAATTTCTTATCCCGTATTAAAACACTTACAAGATAAGCAGCCATTACAAACAAGCCTATCATGAATAATCCGTGCATATTCACCCAGACAACCATTATTATGGGTAACAGATACAAATTCTTTTTCCGGGAATGGTAATACACTTCAAGAATATACAGTGTAAGCAATATGCCTATCCAAGTCATAAGCTCTGGACGGTAACTGAATCGAATGTGGATCGTTATCAGTACAAGGAATAAGGAAAGCACTATAACCGGCATTGGTACTTTGCGGTAAAGCATCAACCGGAATAATAAATAGAATGCCGTAAGTATTAAAAGTATGTTAAAAATTGTCATTCCCGCATATCCGAAAATTGACTGAACGGTATACATTATCACCTGGTAAAGCCATTGCATGTCAATATAATCATTCGTTGTGGAGGTATATGTAAATACGTCCTTGGAAGGAAATTCAAGATTATCTACTATCCATTCACCGCCTCTTAAATGGAATCCAATATCAGCATTATTTATTAGTCTGAGAGAAAAAACTATCGTCAATACGACAAGCGCAATAAAGGCTATTGACCAGTTAGTTGATTTTATGAAGTTTAAGACGATATTGTTGCTTTTGGGAGATTCCTCGAGATTTTCCCGGATGGTTGATTCGGATTCCAAATTTTCGTTCATTTATTCAAAAGTATCGATAAAATTATCTTTTAAGTTAGTGAATTTCAATTGAATAATGCATTCGATGGCGGATATTCTTTAAAATAAGAAAAGATTGATTATTTATTATTTCAAATCAATTGTATAACTTCATTAATTCCTGAATCAAAAGAGATAGTGATATGGCTGAGACAGTAATAATTGTAGTTCTCGCAATCTTCATAATTATAATATTCCTCAAAACTGCCAGGGTGGTACCACAAAAAACAGTTTTCATTGTTGAGAGACTGGGGAAATACCGCGCCACTCTTGAAGCAGGTTTTCATATTCTTATTCCATTTATGGATAAGGTCGCCTACCGTCATTCCCTCAAGGAGTTTGCCGTTGATGTTCCTCCGCAGGCCTGTATTACACAGGACAATATCCAGGTCGAGGTCGATGGAGTTTTATACTTTCAGATAATAGATCCGGTAAAAGCATCCTACGGTGTCAATGACTATGGCTTTGCTGCCATCCAGCTATGCCAGACAACGATGAGAAGCGAGGTTGGTAAGATTGAACTGGACAAAACATTTGAAGAGAGAGAAAAAATAAACGCTGCGATCGTGTCAGCCGTCGATAAGGCTTCAGATCCATGGGGACTTAAAGTTACAAGGTACGAGATAAAGAACATCAACCCTCCTTCTAGTATCAAAGATGCGATGGAAAAGCAAATGAGAGCCGAGCGTGAAAAAAGAGCTTCAATTGCCGAGTCTGAAGGTCAGAAGCAGGCTAAAATAAATGTGGCTGAAGGGCAGAAACAGGAAGCAATATCCATTTCTGAAGGTGAGAAGATAAAAAGAATCAATGAAGCAGAGGGTCAGGCTCAGGAGATAGAAAGAATAGCAACTGCGACTGCGAAAGGCATCAGAGAAATCGCTCTTGCAATAAATGAACCGGGCGGAAGTTCCGCAGTTAATTTAAGAGTTGCTGAACAGTATCTTAACGAATTTGGAAAGCTTGCCAAGACAAACAATACAATGATAATCCCTGAAAATCTAACTGATGTGGCATCGATACTTGCGACTGCCGGTAAAATTTTTAAGGAAACAAATAAATAAATCCTCCTATGGAGTTTGAAATATCAAATGCTGTTTTAGTCTGGTTTGGAGTTGCCATTGCGCTATTCCTGGTTGAGATCGCAGTCCCGGGTTTTATTTTAATGTTTTTTGGAGTCGGCGCTTTATTAACTTCCATTCTTGTTGCCTTTGGAATTATTGATTCGCTTTTTGCGCAGCTGCTGGTATTCATAATTTCTTCCTTGGTATCCTTGATCGGATTTAGAATGATCTGGAAAGGAGATCTGAGAGGAGATGTATCCCACGAACGGAAACCCGGGGAAAGTATGGATGATGTAAAGGGAAAGAAAGCCCGTGTACTTTCCGATATAAGGCCGGGTGATATCGGCGGTAAAGTGGAGCTTTTTGGAACAGTTTGGGAAGCCGAATCCGACTTTATAATTGATGAAGGGAAAATCGTTGAAATAATAGGTAGAGATAATCTCGTATTGAAGGTAAAACCACTCGAATAGTTGATTTTATTGCATTTAACCCTGTATTAATCCCTCCGTGATTTTTTTAATCACTTATTTTTAATTCTAAATTTGGTAAATTTTTATTCTCTACTAAATAAATCATTAAATGAAAGCAGTTGTTATTAAAGATTTTGGCGGTGTGGATAAGCTGGATCTCGTTGAGGATTTTCCTATGCCCGAAGTTGGTGATAATGATGCACTTATTGAGTTAAAAGCCAGGAGTCTGAATAGAATTGAAGTCGTTGTCCGTAATGGATATCCCGGGATTCCCGTAGAGCTTCCTCATATTCCCGGACCCGATGGGGCAGGTGTGGTCAAAGAAGTAGGATCAAACGTAAAAGATTTTAAACCCGGTGACAGGGTAGTTGTATATCCCGTAGTAATTGAAGCGGAAGATGAGTTTACTCAGAGGGGTGATGCATTTCTAAGTCCACAATGGAAGTATGTTGGGCTTCAAAAGAAAGGGACATATGCTGAATATGTAATATGCTGAAAAAAGGCGGCAAGATATTACTCTGCGGTCAGCTTACCGGACGCGAAACGATGTTTAGTATTCATATGACTTACTTCAAGCACATAAGCATACTGGGCTTTTATCTGGGCTCAATGGAAGAAATGAAGGAATTCATTGACCTTGTTGCTGAAGGGAAAATAAAACCGGTGATTTTTGAAAAAATGCCAATGGAAAAGATACGGGAAGCTCATCAGATGCTTGAAAGCTCCGACCATTTTGGAAAAATTGTTGTAGAATAATGAAGTACCTTTTATATGTATTGTTAGCGTTTGTTCTTTGGTACGTAATGTTCGTCGTTAAGCCTTTTAATTTCTGGATCTCAATGGCTTTCTCCACCTCTCTTCTCTCAGCTGTTTCTCTTTACTATTTCAGGGATCAGCTTGCAGGGAAATACTGGAAGGCAAAAGAAATTTTGATAGGTGTAGGAAGCGCGTTATTATTATACGGTATTTTCTTCATCGGGAAAATGATACTGGACTCGATTAACATAATTCCCGGCCATAACCAGAATATCTCGAATGTATATGCTAACCGCGAGATTTTTCCCGGCTGGCTGGTGGCTTTGATGCTCTTTTTCCCGATAGGCTTCGGAGAAGAAATTTTCTGGAGAGGGTATCTTCAGCGGATATTGAGCTCAAAGTATTCTAAGTATGCCGCCCTGGCTTTGACGGTTTTCTTTTATACGGCTGTTCATATTCCTACCCTAAACCCTGTTTTGATTCTTGCCGCATTCATTGTGGGCATTTACTGGGGATTAATGTTTATCTGGAGAGGGAATATCGTTGCGGCTTTGATATCCCATATGGTATGGGATCCTTTAATATTTGTTATTGCGCCGATAAACTAAATAAAATTATAACTAAATAAAAACATATGTCAGAAAACAGCATCCCACAGCCGCAAGGCTTTGGTAAAGTTATGATGGCAATTAGAGCTTTCTCTTTCCCTGCTACGATCATCCCAATCCTCTTTGGCTCGGTGCTTGCTATCATTTTAAACCCCGACCTGAGTTTCAATTGGGTCAATATGTTTGTCGCTCTGTTCGGAGCCATACTTATCCACGTTACTACTAATGTTATTAATGACATTTATGATTATAAGAAAGGTATGGATAAGGAAAATAAAGAACTCGGAATTCCACACGGAGGCTCTATGGTTCTTTCGATGGGTATTCTGAATATAAAACAGATGTGGGTGATAGCCCTGACATCTTTATTCCTCGCCGTTCTATGTGGTGTTTATCTTTACACTCAGGCAGGGATATGGATCGTCTATCTGAGTATCTTCGGGCTTCTCTCAGCTGTATTTTATACTGCAAAACCTTTTGCCCTGAAGTATAAAGCATTGGGAGACATTCAGGTTATCCTCTCCTTTGGAGCGGGTATGACGCTTGGTGCATATATAGTTCAGACAGGTGAGTTTTCCTGGCTGCCCCTTATATTCTCAATTCCGTTAGGTTTGTTAATAGACGCAATCCTGCATTCAAATAACATAAGAGACATAAATTTCGATGGAAAGTTCGGTGTAAAAACACTCCCCATCCTGATAGGTGAAAAGGCATCAATAATATTTTACTATTTCCTTATCATTGGCGCATATCTCTCGGTAATTCTATTCGTGGTCTTAGGACCTCTACCCTGGCCGGCACTGCTTGCCCTGGTCACTCTTCCAATTGGATTGAAGCTTATTAAGATGGTGGGGGAGATGCCTCAGGAACCTCAGGCTCGATTTGAATATGGGTCAAAACACATTATGATGACAGCTCAGTTTAATATGCAGTTTGGTCTTATGCTGATCATTGGATTAATGATCGCGTATTTCGTTTTAATGTAAGAATAATTTATTAGAATTTAAAAAAGGCGGGTAACTTATCCGCCTTTTTCATTACAGTTCAAATACCTCTTTGTAAATCTTCCACCGGTCTCCCTCTTTTCTCATATACAATGTTTTCTTTCCTTCATCACTGTATTTATCGGATTCGTATTTTTCATCTATGCGAACTACAGCTTTATTAAGATCGGTAGGATTCAGGTCTATCTTTATATTGGAAAAATCAATTTCGATATAGTCGTATCTGTTGAAGGTCCAGTTTATCCTCTCTATCCTTACCGCCCGGGTAAGTACACTTTCCTTTGTATCAGTGCCTTCTATGAATGAATACTCATAATCGTTTGCGAGATAGCTCTGGTATAAATCGATATCCTTGTCCTCCCAGGCGCTTTTCCAGTTCATTACGGTCGCCCTGATTTCTTCACGCGGCGAGCTCAGGTATTCACTGATTTGCTGTATGGCAAAATATCCCGCCAGGAGTAATATCACCGCCAGTAAAACCAGGCTCGTAAAGGTCATCCAGGCGCCTTTTCTCTGAAGAGATACCTTCTGGTTATATCTCTTTATATATTCCTTTTCAAACTCGTTCCTCTGAAGTGGAGTCTGATTTTGCACGAAGTTATATCCGCAGTATTTGCAATACCTGGAGTTTTCCTCGACAAGGGATTTACATTCAGGACAGTTGATTAGTTTCTTAGCAGGTGTTACGGGGATAATTGGAGGCGCTTGATTAATTAAATTCTGAACTTCGTCTACTGTTTGATTGCCAATGTCGATTACCTCAGATGCTTTTTTCTTCACATCGTAATTCTCTTTACATCCGAACGTGGTGCACCCGCGGTTCTCACTCCAGCATTCTTTATGATGAGGCGTGCCGCATTCAGGGCATACGATGAGGTCAGCACCCTGCTTTATTTTTGTCTGGCAGTAAGGGCAGGTTTGATTTATTATCCTATCTTTGGATTTATCTTCAGACAAGTTTACTCCCCGGCATCTTTAAAGGGATCCTCATACCCGAATTCCAGGTATCTCTCTGTGCTCCCTTTTCTTAATATCAAAATGTCATTTACAGGAAGTTTCATCTCCATAAGGTTTGAGCCGGACAATTTTGTATATAATTCGGACTTTGAATGAAGAGTATTAAATGTCTGCGCCTTTTGAATCGTTTCCCCGGTCTTTATGTCGGATAATTTCAACAGGTTAAAATTGGCAAAATAAGGGTTTGATTCTTGTTTCACTTCATCAAATAGTTCATACACCACTTCATTATTAAAGTCTATGTTAAAGTCATCACCAAGTTCTCTTTGCCCAAATTCATATACGTCACGAAGTTTTGCTTCACTGAAGTCGATACCTGCTTCATTTATGACCCCAAAAGTATATCTGGAGTTGCAGTCCTCTCTCACCTGGTATTCGACTATGTACGAATCATTTGTCATCCCATTGTAAACGAATCCCTTCCCATCGAGCAGCAGCATATCATTTTGCTTATGAAGATACTTTACGGCCTCCTGTACCTGCATTGCGCCGATTATAGATGCAATGGTTGGTGTTGTAGGAGTCATTCCCTGCTCTATCTCTTCAATTCCCAGGAGCATGCAGGACTTTCTGTGGTTGAGCAGCTGGTAGTCGATTTCTGTCATTGTTGATTCATAGTCCACTCCGTCCGGGGGGATGAACATTCTTGCCACCCCGCTTAATACTTCAATCGCGCCGTCTATCCAGGGTGTTGTTACCTTCCAGCAGGATTGGTTAACGAATAATCTCGCTTCTCTATTATCCAACCCGCAAATTACCAGGTCCATTTTTTTAAAAACTCCCAATCCAAGCTCGAATATGCTTCCATCATAAAACTTTATGTTTACCTCATCGTTTATTTCCTTTGCGCGTTTTGCGGCAGTCTCTGCTTTTCCTTTTCCCTCGTCTTCCTTCCTGAATAATACGCTTCTTGTGAGGTTGCTTTTTTCCACCCTGTCCATATCTACCACATATATATTCCCAACCCCAAGCATTGCCAGATTCTTTATTATCTCATTGCCCAGCGCTCCGCATCCGACGACCATTATGTGAGCTTTGGAAAGGATGCTCCTGTCCCACCAACTTATAATGTCCAGCCGTGAGTACCTGTCATCTTTTATTTCTATTGGTATTTCCATCGGAATAAAATATCAAAAATAGTAATAAAAAGGCATTACAAAGGAGTATATGGTGGGTTATCCTGCGGTTATTTCCGGGTGAAGACGCAGTACATCTCCGTCCTTTACACCTGCGTCAGCAAGGGTCTGTTCGTCCTTTAGCTGTTTACCGGATGCTTTATGGTGGAATTTATAGGAGATTGGCTGTCCGTCAGGTCCGGTTAGAGGCATTTTCATTTTTGGGAGAAGTACTTCCATTATCCTGCTGATTGACGCGTCATCAGGTAAAGTAGCTAATTGCTCTTTATTTCCGGTAGCGTCTATGATTGTAACATTAATTTTTGCCATATATTAATGTATGAAAAATGCAGGATTTGTAAAATGTAATTAGAAGTGTATTAGATTGGTCAGAATATGTCGTTATGTATCTCCGGATGGTGGATTTTACCTCCAAGGTTTGCGGTCCAGCCCATCATACCGGAATTTATCAGTAGAAGCAGAACAAATAAAGCTATGAACCAGCCGGGAAAATTTTCCCTGTTCCTGAAAGCAAATAATCCCAATAAAGCCGCTGCCCCCATAACCTCCATTGTTATCAATGCATATAAGGCGAAATCTTCGTGTTCATCGATGTACTTTTCAGTGACGTCATCCATTCCTTCCACCATTTGTTGTGCTCCGTCACCTGTGGTATAGGCAAATATGGAAATTACCGCTATTACTACCGTTAATATCAGTCCTGCTTTTATCACTTCCTTGTTTTTTCTAAATATACCGTATCCAATAACCAGCAATATCAGGATCGTACCGACCACCGGAAAATGATTTAGCATTAAATGTAAATGGGCTGAGCTCATAAGAAATTAAATAAGTGATTACATATTTATGGTTATGTCGCCTGTGTCTGAATTGAATGAAGTGCTGTACTTCTTCAAATTCTTCTTGGCAGGTCCGTTTAATACTTTTCCTGTCTTGGTAAATTCTGAACCGTGACAGGGACATTCAAATTTTTTTCCGTTGAATTCTACGTCACATTTTTTATGCGTGCATACAGTATTGAGTGCAGTAAAACTATTCTTACCGGATCTGATGACAATGACATTTGCCGATATCATCGCGTAACCACCGACTTTATTTAGAGTAGGGTAATCAGAAATATTAATAGTTTTTTGGACTTTCTTGGCTGATTCAGCAGATTTAGTGCTTGCAATCAAGTCTTCCAGCTTTACTGATCCCGCAAGAAATACCGTTACAGCTGCAGCTCGTGCCGACTTTTTTAAGAAATTTCTTCTGTTTATATTCATTGTAAATTAACCTTTTGGTTAATAACCTGGTTTTTAAAGACGCAAACCCGGCGTTACTAAAGTTTCCGGTGCCGGGTTCGCGTTCAGGTTATGGGGGAAATTCAATTTATTTTAAATCAACCGGGAAATATGATCAATACAGGAACCGGTATCCACTTCTTATCTATATCTTCTGCTATATAAGTTTTCATCTCTGAGATTCTTATGGTTTATTTTACTAAGAGCATCTTTTTTGTATCGATAAAGTCAGATGTCTCAAGCCTGTAAAAATATACACCGCTGTTTACTTTTAAAGCATTCCAGTTTACTTCATATCTTCCCGCTGTGAGATTGCCATTGACCAGGTCAGCTACTTTTTGTCCAATCATATTGTAGACTGCGAGCTTTACAAAGCCCTCCTTCGCAATGTCAAACTTAATACTCGTGCTTGGATTAAAAGGATTAGGGTAGTTCTGGTTTAATGCAAACTTGTCAGGAACGATTGTGGATGTCTGAGTAATATTTGATATTGTTGCGTTTATGGTTCCTACCATCGAAGGGAAATGAGGCACACACTTGTAATTATATGTCCCGGCTACTTCGATAACGTAAACAAACAATGGGTCTGAGGACGAGATTGGTTCATCCCAAGGGTCCGCTCCGGTCGGGCGCGAGGTTCCGGTAGATCCGTCACAGGTTGTTGTGTGGTCACCTTCTTCCCATTCAAATCTTATTGTATCTCCCACCATTGCGTTTGTTGTTGCAGGAGCGAATGAAAATCCACCTGAACCAACCATTATGACGTGAGTTGCAGAGTTAGAAACATTATAAGCAGCGAAAAGGAGAACTAATGAAAATACTAATTTTGTAATCTTGTTAAGCATTTTTTTTAAGGATGTTTATTTTATTAATATCATTTTTCTGATCTGTGTAAAATTTCCCGCTTCTAACCTGTAAAAATAGATACCGCTGTTAAGTCCCGATGCATCCCATTGGAATGAGTAGCTCCCTGATTCAAAAAATGAATTAGCTAGCAGCGCAACTCTTTGCCCTAAAGTATTATAGATGGATAGCTTCACATCTGATGCCTCCGGAAGAATGAAATTGATCGTTGTGCTCGGATTAAATGGATTCGGATAGTTTTCTCTAAGAATAAACTCTTTTAAAGGAAGTTCACTTTCAGGAAGTATGCTGCCGTTTCCCTGAGTTGTCACAAATACCTCATTAGTATAAGCCGAGAATCCGTAATCATTAAACGCGCAAACTTTATAAATGTAAATGTTATCCGGTTCAAGACCTACTTCCCTGTAAGTCAGAACGTCAGATTGTACAGAGTCGATTATCTCATAATAACCGCTGCCTTTTATCATCCTTGCAATCTTAAACCCTTCTTCATTATTGGAGTTATCCTGCCACTGTATCTCGACTTCCGTCTGTCCCTGTGCTATGATCTCCAGGTCCGTCGGAGCTTCAGGGGAGCCGTGAATGTAACTATATGGAGTCGTCGTTACGGCAATATTAGAATGAGCTGAATTCCCGTGAGAGTTAAATGCCTCGACATAAAAATGATACTGTGTTTGAGGGCTGAGCTCCCAGATGTATGCATAGGTCTTATTTGCAGGTACATCATACAATAGCCTGTACTGGTTTCTGTATTTATCCCTGACATAAATATGGAAACCTTCCTCATTATGAGACTTATCTGTCCAGGTCAGTCTCACAAGATTAGAATATAATGCTGTCGCGTTAAGATTCTCCGGCATCATTGGCTCAAGGTCCTGCTCATAAGCAGAAGAAAATGTCTGCTGACCCTGTGCTGTCGATAATGTAAGCATCCCCATACTTAACACTATGACTAAACCGAGCAATTTTATTTTTAATACTGTTTTCATTATTACAAACTTTTTGTTCCCGGAAACTTGTTTAAATCTCTTTTCACTTGCAAATTAACTAATAGATTAGCTAACTTCAAAAGCAATTCTGATTGCAAACGTAGGTTTCATATTGAAGTATATTTAGGGTTTCATTTTGATAAGTTATTAATATACATATATTTCACTTGTTTGAACACATAAATTGCATATTTAAATGAAAGCTTCAGACGATCTCTTTGAGCTGATAAAATCTCTGGATCAAACCGAAAAAAGATACTTCAAGCTCTTTGCCGCAATGAACGCCAAAAAAACAGGTGATGAAAATAACTATGTCCGCTTATTTGATTTTATTGATAAGCAGGCATCAAATCAGGCTGCTTACAATGAAGAAGCTGTTAAGGAGCATTTCAAAGGAGAAAAGTTCATAGTTCAGCTACACGTATTAAAAGGCTATCTCTATAATGTGATCCTGAAAAGCCTTAGAATGTATAACTCCGAACGCACCAAAGTAAACGAGCTCCACGGGCTTCTCAGGGATGCCGACGTATTGTTTCATAAGTCCCTATTCGACCAATGCAAGAAACTCATATCCAAAGCAAAAAAAATAGCAGTATCCCACGAAAAATACACACAATTGCTCGAGATAATCGATATGGAGAAAGCAATCGCCCGTGCGGAATCATACACCAAAAGAACTGAAGAAGACCTGGATAATATTTACTACGAAGTGAATGATGCTGCCGAAAAAATCCGAAACATAAATGACTTCTGGAGGCTCTCGACAAAATCATTCTTCCTGAGAAAAAAATACGGCAATATCCGCGATGGCGAGGAGCTTAAAAAGTTTAACGAACTTATGAAAAACCCCCTCCTTAAATCCGAGGATCGCGCTACTACATACTTCTCAAAGAATTTTTATTTCAATATTAAAGGGCTCTTCTATCTTACCGATGGAGACTATGACAATCTCCTTAAAAACAGCTTGATGCTTGTGGAATACCTGGAAGCCAACCCGATGCTGATGAGATCAAATAACTACCTCGCCGCGCTGAATAATCTCCTTATCGTGCAGATGGAAACCAAAAAGTACGAGGATGCAATAATAACCATCAAAAAGATCCGCGCCATCGAACCGGAATCAAAAGCTATGAGCGCGCAGATGTTCATCATATCTTATGACAATGAAGTAAACCTATACATCCTGACCGGTAAGTTTGACAAAGGAATAGCACTCGTCAAAGACATCGAAAAAGGATTAAAGGAATTCTCCGGCAGGATAGACCAGGAATCCGAAATACTGTTCTATTATAATATCGCGTACCTTTACTTTGGAGCCGGGCAGTTCGCTAAATCCCTCGAATGGATCAATAAGCTTCTAAACAGAAAGGAACTAAAGCTAAGAGAGGATATCCAGATATACTCGCGGATACTAAATCTGTTTGTTCACTATGAACTCGGTAACTATGACCTCGTTGAATATGAAATCAAATCCACCCGTCGTTTCCTCGACTCACATAATTACCTCAATGAAGCCGAAAAAGCCATCCTGCTCTTCCTGAATAAGCTCATTAACCACGACTCTGATGGCAGCGAACTCTTTAATGACCTCAAATTCAAGCTCACAAGGCGTACGAAGGAGATGAGGTCAAACAAGATTATGGATTATTTTGACATTATTTCCTGGCTCGACAGCAAAATCGAGAACCGCGAATTTATCGAGATCGTCCGCGATAAAGCAGTCCCTGCATAAGTTACACAAAAAAAAGCCCTGCTCATTTTCACAAGCAGGGCTTTTCAATTCTTATTTACTTCAAATTACTTTATCAATAACATCTTCTTTGTCTGTGTAAAGCCTTTTGTTTCGATCCTGTAGAAATAAATTCCGCTGTTCAGTGCTGCTCCGTTAAAATCAACGGAGTATGAACCTGCTGTCAGGTTTTGGTTGACCAGCTTGCTTACTTCTCTACCGAGTATGTCATATACGGAGATCTTTACTATTCCGTTTTGAGGGATAGCGAAGTCGATCTTCGTAGTCGGGTTGAACGGATTCGGATAGTTCTGGCTTATGGAATACCTGTCAGGAATGTTTCCTGCGATGGAGGTGATTCCAACGGAACCCGGCAGGTGAATTCTTGCCCTGATCATCGGATCCTGTGTAGATGCATTCCTATATGGAGAAAACTTATTTCCAAACCCTTCAAAGCTTCTGTTTGATACTGGTTGTGTGATGTCTTCACCGAGTGCAATGGATTCTCCAAGCATCGTCCATACAACGTAGAAACCGCCGCTGTCGATGGTTATTGCAGGGCTTACGTTTATGTTTGTAAATGATCCCGCTGTAGGGTTTGGAACGTTCTGTGTGAATAACTCTGTACCGGGCATTCCATTTGCGCCGTCATCATCAAGGATTCTTGCTGCAAATCCGGGTGCTGAACTTGTCGCGATGAAGTAACTAATTTGATCCACAGTTATTGGATAATATGGAGGTACAAAGTATTGAGCAATGTGACCGTCACCGCCTGACCAGGAAATGGAAGAAGCGCTGGTTCCGTTGTCATATTTTAGCTGCTGTCCGGCAGTATCTCTTGCAAGCACCTGCAGTTCAAATGATGCAAAGTTATTGAAGGATACACCGTCAGTGAATAGGTTGGTTACCGTTACTTCGTATGTTCCTACTGCTCCTGCTGTCCACGCGTCGGATGCAAATAAAAGTGTATCTGTTTCAGGTGTTAATGGTGGAACATCAACTGTGTCTGCAAAGATAATAGATGAACCCTGTCTTACTCTCATTACTGTTTTGAATGTAGGGAGACTCTGGTTGCCGAGATTACCTATGTTCGCGCTGATAGTGAAATCATCTCCTGTTACCACGGAGATTGATCCGTTGTCACTGTTATTGATCCAGTTTACCGCAGCATCTGTAACCTGGAATGACGTAGTGTCAGGATAGAAAAACTTAACAGCTCTCAGTGGTGTTGGATACACATTTCTTAAGTATTGAAGCCCTACCTGTCCGGTAATGTCTTCAATTCCGATTGTAACATCATTATTGCTTGTAACACCTGTTTGCTCTTTATATTGAAATGTGATGGAGCTGTCAGATGATGTAAAAATCATTTGAAATGTATTTGATCCTGTAAAGTTTATTCCTGCAGCCCAGAATGGAACTTCATAATAAGAAACTATAACAGTGTCATTATTATTAGTATACCAGTAGCATTTTCCGGGGTTTCCGGCAGATGCAAAGTTAAGGTCTGCGCCAAATCCAACAAGCATATTGTTTGGAGCTGCTGTTAATGGAATGTTTGGGAATGGAGATGACATATTTGCCGTTGGACCAAACATAAGATTTCCGTTTGAACCAATCCAGAATCTATCCACATTGTAATAATAATATCTGAAGTCAAATCCTGGATTAAAAGGTCCCACGAAGTTATCATCTCCAAGACCGGTTACTCGTGTCCAGGTACCATTGCCCCAGGTTGTATCAAGGAAGTTATATGTTACTTCCGGTTCCTGGGAATCTTTCCAGGTATAACCGAATGGATCGGGTCCTCCCTGGTCATCTGTGTATGACTGTACGAATGGCGCTCTGACTCCCTTACGGTTGTCTGCGCTTGCATCGGATACGAATAGTCCTAATGCCAATGCTGACAGCGCAATAAAACTGAAAATCTTGAATTTCATAGCTTAGCCTTTTTTAGTTTATTGAAATTATCTTTTTTTGAATTTCGTTCGGATTATAAAAAGAAATGCTTGTTAACTCCCTGAACCATAAAGTTTAAGGAATTTACAAACATTTGCAATACCATAACTCATTTTGAACGAACCTTAAGTTAGGAAAATCTGTAAAAAAAGGTAATGCCTAAATAAATACGGCATTACCTTAAATTTATATACGGTGTTTTACTAAATTACTGAAAAACACTAATTCGACGAAAAATGTGTCCTCGCGTATTCAAATGCATTCATCAGGTCTATTACTCCGCCCGATTTCGATAGCTTGCTGAATTCCACATTGGATTTCCCCTGTATTTTAACCTTTAGTCCGTCATATTTCCTCACTGAGTTCATCAATGTTTCCTTCATCTGCTCCGGTGTCAGGTGTGGAAAATATGCCTTTATTACTGCTGCAATACCCGAGACTTCAGGTGATGCCATGCTTGTGCCACTGATCCTTTCATACTTTCCGTCAGGTACGGTAGAGTTTATCTCCATTCCCGGTGCGAAAAGATCTACCACCGTCCCCGAATAATTTGAGAATGGTGCAGCCAGGTCATATCCGTTTGCAAGGTTCTCAGGATCCATTTCTTCATTCCATTTTTTCATCCAGGTGCTGGCTCCGACTACGATCATATTGTCAAAGGCCTTTATTTCATCATTCTCTCTATAATATTTCCTTGGATAATTTATGACCGTCTCGATGTCTGATGCTTCGTTTCCCGCGGAAACCACGAATAGTACTCCCTTTTCCTTTGCGTAATTAATTGCATCTACCACATATTCCGGATGCGGAGAGAAATACTTACCCGCGGACATATTAATGATATGGGCTCCGTTATCCGCTGCGTATCGTATGGCGTTGCCGATATCCTTATCTCTTTCGTCACCTTCATTCGGTACGCCCCTCAGTGGCATTATCCTTGCGAATGGTGCCTGCCCTATCCCGTCCTTATTCGCGGCGATGATACCTGCTACGTGGGTACCGTGAGTTTCACCGTCCACTCCTACATTATTATTACCATACCCCTTTTCATCCAATATCTCGGGATTATCACCATAATCGAAATTAGCCATCGTGGTGTCGAATAAATACTTTTCTTTTATCGTGTAATCTTTGACGTATTGATCTATGTCCTCTTTCGTCAGCCCGAATAACATATATGCGGTAAGTATCGTATT
>JAEYVS010000059.1 GCA_023429265.1 Bacteroidota bacterium
TTAGATTTGGTACCATAAAATAAAAAAGCCTCCCGAAAGAGGCTTTTTGAGTAAAAAAGTAATAACCGATAGGGAGTTACATATTCTTAATTTTTTCTGTGATGCCGTCGATCTGGCGCTTAACTTCATTATCTTTTTTAATAAGGTCTAATATCATTTTGTGTGAATAAAGTACGGTTGCGTGGTCCTTACCGCCAAAATTTAATCCGATTGTTTCAAGCGTATTACTGGTCAGCTCTTTAGCGAGATACATAGCTACCTGCCTTGCAAAAGCTACATCTTTAGTTCTTTTCCTGGAAAGGATCTGATTCTCAGATATCTTATAAAACTCCGATACGCTGAATATGATATTTTCTATTGAGATATGACGTGAACGTTTTACATTCCCGACAACCCTGCTTATGACTTTTTCTGCCACATCTAGAGTTATCTGTCCTTTGTGAATGAGCGCGCTTTCTGCTATCATCCCGACAATGCATCCTTCTATCGTGCGGATACTGTCTTTTACGTTAGTTGCAATGTAATGAACAATTTCCTCGGGGACGGATATTCCTGAGGCCTCAAACTTCCTCTGGGTGATTGCGACTCTCATTTCCCAGTTAGGAGCCTGAATATCTGCTGTGACACCCCACTGGAACCTGGATACAAGCCTTTCCTCTATGCCCTTTATCATATTTATGGGCTTATCGCTCGAGAAGATGATATGTTTCTTTTCGTTAAAGAGGGTATTAAAGATCTGGTACATAAAATCCTGTGTCTTTTCTTTTCCACTTAGATTCTGAATGTCATCGAGGATCAATACATCGAGTGATTTATAAAAAGAGTCTAGCTTTTTTGTACCGCCAGTATTACTTGAAAAATCTATCCGGTCTTTTGCGATGCTTGTTGTAAACTGTGTAGTAAAGTCCGGTGTTGTCGTATAATAAACTTTCTTATCGGGAAATTTGCGAAGGATCTCATTTCCGATAGCCTGTATAAGGTGAGTTTTACCCAGTCCAACGCCGCCGTATACAAAGAAGGGGTTGTAAGTTCTGCCTGGATTATTTGTTATCGCGTAGGCTGCTGCTGTTGCCAGCTCATTGCTTTCACCTTTTATGAAATATTCAAAAGTATTTTTTGGATAAAGATTGGTTGTAAATTCCTTCTTACTTGGAATGACATTTACATCGAAAGGATTGTCAAATGCGTCATCATATGTTTCGTATTCAACTGTGTCGTTGGCTACTGCGGTATCTTCGTGCTCTGCAGGGGCAAAAAGGTTTAACTGGCTGACTTCGTATTTCAGTTTTCCGTTTTCGCCGAGAAGCCCGCTTTCTATTATCTTTGCGATTTGGAGATTGTACCTCCGCTCGATCATTCCGTAATAATCTTCACTTGGTACGGTGACGGTAAGAACTCCACTCGAAAAACTTTTAGGCGAGATAACGGAGAACCAGGTGTTGATTTCTCCTTCCTTTATGGAATCTGATAACAGTTCTAAGAACTTTCCCCACAGGCGGTCAGCTTCTACCTTTTCTTCCGAAGGTTTAACCTGCGGATTTACTTCGCTATGTGCTCTACTGTTTATATGTTCAGGGTTTTCACTAAAATTAGTAGAGTAACTTGCCACGATAAGAGATTTAAATGATTATTAACAATTCTCCATCACTTAAAAAATTACTTTAAGTAAAGGGGGTTTCTTTCAATTCAAAAAGCCTTCTGAGCCCTGTTTTGTTAACAGAGGTAAAAAAGCTTAACTAATAGTAAATTCAAGTGGTTATTGTAACTAATTGGGGTTTTTAACAATTGTTGTTAGTAACTTTTGGATGTCCTTAAACCCTTTCCCCATGCTTTGTTAAGAACCGAACGTTATTAACAAATTGTTAACACAAAAGTGTTTGGTAAAATCGATACATAATATTAACCAAACTGGTTAACTTTGTCAAGATTGAATTGCTTAAATTCCGCTCTAATTTCTTAAAACGCTGTTAAAAACTGAGTGTGACGGAATTGTAAATATTATTTCAAATTGACATTAGTTAACTTTGCATATGAAAAAGAAAAAGACCGTTCCCGTAAACCACAATAGCTACGATACTTACGCAGAAGTGAATTTAAGAAATTTAAAGCACAATTTTAACTTAATACGTAAGGCTTCGAATAAAAAAAATAAACGCGATAATACCAAAATTTGCGCTGTGGTAAAAGCAAACGCTTACGGACATGGAATGTGTCAGGTGGCTGAGGAACTGCTGGATAATGGCGCGGATTACCTCGGTACAGCGTTCATTACAGAATCCGTTGAACTGCGGGAGTATCTTGCCGCTAGAAAAAAAAACGCAAAGATAATTTGCCTTGGAACCATTACAGAGGATGAAGAACATTTTAGGGATGTTGTCAAACATAATTTCGAAGTAACTCTGACGGATGTAAAAACCGCAAAGGCTCTCGACAGGTTCGCGCGAAATAAAAATATAATAGTCGATGCTCACGTAAAGATTGATACCGGGATGAACCGCACAGGCTTTCTGCTTAAAGACGCTTACAATGCCGTAGAAGAAATTAGTAAACTTAAGAATATAAACCTTAAGGGGGTTTATTCTCATTATGCCACCTCAGAGCAGCCGGGTAATTCATATTCCCTCAAGCAGCTGAAAAGGTTTAAAGACATTGTGACTGAAATAGAATCAAACATAATAAAGTTTGACCTGAAGCACATCGAAAACTCAGGAGGCATATTAAATTTCCGTGATGACTTTTGCAATATGACGCGCCCCGGGATATTGCTGTATGGCTACTATCCGGATAAAAGCAAAACACAAAAAGAGCTGGGAATAAAACCCGTTATGAGAATGATTTCCAAAGTAAGCCAGATAAAAGAGCTGGATAAAGGCGAAAGTATCTCCTATGGTAGAAAATATTATACAAAAAGGAAAACAAGGATCGTATCGATTCCAATAGGCTATGGAGACGGATACTTTCGGGGGTTCACTAATAAATCGGAAGTGTCCATTAATGGAAAGCGATATCCAACCGTTGGGACCGTTTGCATGGACTGGATTATGGCTGATGTCGGAATCAGCGATAATATCAAAACCAATGATAAAGTGATAATTTTCGGACCGGAATATTCAGCGGATGAGCTCGCCGCCCTCAGAAAGACCATACCATATGAGATTATTACAAACGTCTCAAGCAGGGTGCAGAGAATATACATATAGGAATTTACGTATAGATTGTTTGCCATAATTAATATATTACTTTGTACTTATTCCTCATTTTTTACAACCATTGACATATATAGATATAATTGATTAAGCTGATACAAAAACTGGAATCCCGCGAATCTCATCCAAAATACCTGGATTTTGTTTTACGTAAATCCGTGGATGACCTCCGGAGAGAAGGTAATAAACGACTGGATTATGATGCCATCGAAAAATATTTCTCTTACCT